>CBFGLL010000321.1:0-3165 GCA_965649585.1 uncultured Chitinophagaceae bacterium
ATCTTTTTTTTCCTGCCATTCTCTTATTTTATGACGCAGTTCATTTTGCACTTCTTCCCGTATTGCTTCATTGGGTTCAAACTGGTGACCGCATTTAGGGCATTTTATTTCGCTTGCCATTCCTTATTTTTTTACAAGGTAAATAAAAACTTTAAGCTGTATCAGGCGAGTGGGGCAACAAAAAAAGCGACCTAAGTCGCTTCTAATTTGTGCCCCGGAACGGAGTTGAACCGTTACGACCATTGCTGATCACAGGATTTTAAGTCCTGCGTGTCTACCAATTCCACCACCGGGGCAACACTGTCTTCAAAAAGTCCACTTGTTTTTTCAAACAAGAGAAAAAAAATCCCCCGGTAAAACCGGGGGATCTCTGAGCGGAAGACCGGGCTCGAACCGGCCACCCCGACCTTGGCAAGGTCGTGCTCTACCAAATGAGCTACTTCCGCATTAATTTAAGATCTATTCCCAAAAACCAGTCAATCCTGTTTTTTTGGGACTGCAAAAATAAGGCTTCCAATCTTTCTACAAAATTAATTTAGCCTATTTCTGAAATTTATTTGTACTTGGGATTGTAAAGGCTGCTCTCTGGAACAGTTACTTTAGGTTTGCCTTTATAACGGTGCGTATATAAATTATAACAGCCACCTAATATAAACGCTACCACCAGGAACACCTGCGCAAACCAAATGAATCTTGAAGAAGACACCCAGTTGTGAGCGAAATCTTTTTTAGAATTGTCGATAATCTCCGTTGCCATTTAAGATTTATTTGCTGCAAAAATAGGGGCTTCTTTATTTGTTTCCAACAATTTCGGAAAAGGTTTTTTTCTTCCGGATAAAGTAATCCCACACGATACTTCCTTTATATACACCTGTTTGTATCGCTTTTGTATGCCGGGGCACAACTGATCTTTGCTGCCGGAAAAATACCCAATTAATAAACGCTATATGTGCAGAAAAAACTGCCTTTAAAAAACCGAAGTCTCCTCCCAGCAAAGCCCTCAACGCTGCAATACCATCCAACAGAAAACGAAATGGAATTTTTTTAACAGCCTCGCCAGCCGGCAAATTTTTGTACATCATGATCATATTGTTGCGGAAGTTTAAAAAGGTTTTGCGGTGATTGATCTTGGGCAGTGTTCCGCCACCCACATGGTACACTACAGACTGCGGCTGCACATACACTTTATAACCACCCAGTTTTAACCTCCAGCAAAAATCGATCTCTTCCTGGTGCGCAAAAAAGTATTCATCCAGTCCACCGATCTCCTTGTAAACATTTGCCTTCACAAAAAGTGCAGCGCCAGTTGCCCAAAAACATTCGAGCGCATTGTTATATTGACCAGCATCTTCTTCACAGTTTTCAAATACTCTTCCACGGGCAAATGGATAACCCAGTTGGTCAATCCATCCACCGGAAGCACCGGCGTATTCAAATTGTTGCTTTTGATCGTAAGCGAGCATTTTGGGTTGACAGGCGGCGATCTTCCAGTCTGATTCCATCAAGCTGATCACAGGTTCTATCCACCCCGGCGTTACTTCTACATCACTGTTTAATAAAACATAATAGTCAGCCTCCACTTGTTTTAATGCCGTGTTATAACCTTTGGCATATCCTTCATTGGCGGGGTTAACAATTATCTCCACCCCGGGAAAATGGTTTTTCACAAAATCAATCGAGTCATCGGTGGACGCATTATCCGCCACAATAATTCTTTTATTGCTGTAAGTGCTTGCCAAAACGGATGGAAGAAATTTTTCCAGGAAACTCCGGCCATTCCAGTTAAGGATCACTATTGCAACTTGTGGTTGATTCAATTGCGGGTCCTGGTTTCCTGTTTGCATGCAGCCAAATGATTTCAACAAACTTAGCTTATTTTATATTTTAATAACGGGGAACTGCCGCTATAAGTTTTGCTATTCTTTATTTCTTACTTTTAAAATATGTTTTTTCAACTCTTCAACTGGCGCAGTTTGCTGGCATTAGTTGCTATTTTAATTGTATCAGCTACCATTTTTTATTCTGATTTCCTGGCAAAAAAGATTGCCGCAGGGGAGAAACAGAAAATTGAACAATGGGTGGAGGCCGTAAAAGAAGTGAATAGCAGCACTACAGTGCAAAGCATTTTATCTTCTAAGATCCTTACAGAAAATAATAAGGATATCCCGATGATTGCAGTAACTGAGAAAGGCGAAATACTGGATCATTATAATGTAGACACTGCCGATATTTCTAACAAGGACCAGCATCTTGCCAAAAAACTGAAAGAATTTAAATCATACAGCAGCCCTATCGTTTGGAAAAATCCTTTAGACAGTACCCAAACTAACCTGGTTTATTATGGTGAGTCCGCCCTGCTAAAACAAATCAGGTATTTTCCTTTGATACAATTATTTGTGGCTGCATTATTCATTATCGTAACCTTAATTACCGTTGGCCTTCGAAATAAGAGTACACAAAACCAGGTGTGGGCAGGCATGGCAAAGGAAACTGCCCATCAGCTTGGTACGCCTTTATCGAGCCTGCAGGGCTGGGTGGAGATGCTCAAAGAAGATGATCACAATAACAAGATCGCTACCGAAATGAGCAAGGATGTTGATCGGCTAAAATTGGTAAGCGATCGGTTTGGCAAAATTGGAAGTACGCCACAATTAGAAGAAGCCGATATCGTGTTGCAGGTAGAACAAATGGTGGCTTATATAAAACGCCGCTCACCGGATAAAGTTCAGTTTGAAGTAAAATACAACGAGCCGCAAATTATTGCGATGATAAACCCGCCTTTATTTGACTGGGTAATTGAAAACCTGTTGAAGAATGCCCTGGATGCGATGGAAGGAAGAGGCAAAATTTCGGTATGGTTGAAGGATGAAACAACGCAAGTATTAATAGACATAACAGATACAGGGAAAGGAATCAGCGCCAAAAATGTTTCAAAGGTTTTTAAACCGGGCTTCACCACAAAAAAAAGAGGATGGGGGCTCGGCCTGTCACTTAGTAAGAGAATCATCAACCAGTATCACGGTGGAAATCTTGTTGTAAAACACAGTGAACCCGGCAAGGGCACTACATTTAGAATAACACTCAAAAAATAAACGGGCAGTAAAACGGGCGGATTTTTGTTTTAAACCTATTAGTTTTTTACATTTGCACTCCTCAAAAATGCGG
>CBFGLL010000322.1:0-3160 GCA_965649585.1 uncultured Chitinophagaceae bacterium
CGTTATCTCGACTTTCAAAACATGAAACCCTGGGAAACCAATATCGTGGACAGTTTTCAATACTGGCGCTTTGGAGACTATAAACACTACACTTCTTTAAAATTACTCGCCGCCGTAATGGGCATTCCTTCACCCAAAGATGATATTGACGGCAGCATGGTGGGTGAATTATTCTGGAAGGGCAGCGAAGAAGAAAGATGGCAAAGCCTGCAGCGTATTGCCAACTACTGCCAGAAAGATGTGATCACCACCGCCAATATTTTTTTAAGGTTTAAAAACCTGCCGGTATTGGCAAAAGAAGATGTAGAGATCGTTTAACGACATCGGGTATCATTTACAACTGTTGCAACTCTTCCAATTCGTAAGACGGGCATCCTCCCTTTTTACTGGCCACAAAAGCACCCAGCCTGCATGCATAGTCGAGCGTTTCGGCGGGGCTGGCATTGTTCATGGTTTTAAATAAAAAGCCCGCAAGAAAAGCGTCGCCGCTTCCAATAGTATCTGCCACCTGCACTTTGTATCCCGGGTGTTCATAAAATTGATTGTCGGTAAATAACATGGCGCCATTTGCACCAAGTGTCACAATGATGGTTGGGATATTCAGTTGACTGCTGATGGCTTGCAGCATATGCCTGATGCCTGTTTCTGAACCGAACCAACTGCCTACCAGTGCCAGTTCTTCTTCATTCAGTTTTAAAATATCTGCCTGCTGCAACAGTGGAAGCAATCCCTCTTTGGAAAAATGTGGCGGCCGAAGGTTGATGTCCATCACTTTAACTGCTGCAAGCTCAAGGAACTGTAAAAGGCTGTTGCGGGAAATTGCTGACCTGGAAGCGAGGCTGCCATACACAAAATAGGAAGCCTCTTTTACCATTTGCCCCAGTGAATTATTAAAAGGAATAAAGTCCCATGCCACCGGTTGTACAATTTCATAACTCATGTCGTTATTGGTGTTGGCGGTGGCGTATACTTTGCCGGTTTCATATTGTGGGTTTACAAAAAAGTAATCGGTGCAGATACCTTTCTCTTTGAAAAAAGTTTTTATTTTTTCTCCTGCCTCATCGTTTCCAATACTCGTAACGGGAGCTGTATTGATCCTGTGCTGTTGTAAGTGATACGCCACATTCATGGGTGCACCCCCCGGCAGAGTTGCAGATGGCAGGATGTCCCATAACACTTCTCCAAAACAAACGATGTCGTGATGTTTATTCATAAGTTATATTTTTCAAATCATCTTTGATCACTATGGCAATTGTGTTTCTTCGGGGCTGGCATATTCTTCTTCGGGGTCGGGCAGCGCATGCAGCAAAGAATGCTGCAGCGAAATAACCGAAGAGGCAGCGTACAATCCAAAGCCTTTTCCAGAAAAAGTATAGTCCATTAAAGTAAGTTTTACAATGCCGTTGATGCTGAGTTCAATATAATTTCCATACCGTATCAGCCTGAAATGCACACTGCTTTCGGTAGTCATAAGAAACAAGGCCGTTTGAATATCATGAAAAATAAAATTCTGTTTATTGTCTTTGGCATTAAAACCCCAGGAGCGGATAGTGCTTTGTCCACGGGTGATATCGATGGAAATAAAATAACCGTTTCCATCGCTGTCCATATCGCATACAAGGCCCAGTTTTCCCATGCCCTCTACTGTAAGCAGCCCTTCCCAGATAAAGCTGTTGGATTGTTTCTGAAAACAAAACAGTTCATACCCCGACCGGGATCCGCAGGTAAGTTTTGCGTTTACATTTTCAAAAAAAGCTGTGGGGTTGTTGAGCAGGGGTTTGCATTCGCCAAAAGCGTCTTGTGTAATGCTGCGTGTGATCATTTGTTCCCAGCGGTAATAAGATTTTAAAACCAGCCTGCCCCTGTCGTCTGTACTTAACTGTTTGGGTGGCGGTAATACCCGCAGGGCATTTATCTGGCCGAAAGCATAAAAAAAGTTATAGACCAGCAGGTGCGGGCCGTCCTGTACGGTTCGGGCAGCATAATTTCCCGGGGGCAGCAACACATCTTCATGAAAGGAATGATACTCTTCCAAAAAATCGGGGGCAAACCAGTACCGCACTTTTATATCTTCCCTGATGGATCCCAGCAGGTAAAAGCGACCATTCAATTCAAACACACAGGGGCATTCAATATCGTCGTACACAAGGGGCTGCAATAAAGGCGGCATCAGCAACATTTCATCATTGCTGATCTTCACGAGGCCTACGCATCCCCTTCGGGAAACAGGACCATGCAGGGAGCGTGCAGCTACCAGCAGGTAATCTTCTCCCTTATGTTCAAATTTAAAAGGATCTCTAAAACTTAACCATTTGCGGGGATTGTGTTCATGGGTTTCATAATAGATGCCCTTTGGTTGAATGGGGTAGATATTTTTCTGGTCTTTTGTCCAGTTAAGTAGATCCGGCGACCAGGCAAAGCCGATACGGGAAATGATGCCACGGTCTTTTCTTTGCAAACCGGTGTAATACATTTCAAAAATGCCTTTGTTTTCTACCACGTGCATTGTCCACAACATGTCGTCATCCCACTCGCCGGGATGGCCTACAAAAATGTCGTTGTTCACCCTTTTCCATGAAATTCCATCGCTGGAAATGGCATGGGCAATATAATCGTGGTTGGGAATAATGAGGTGAAACAAGTGGTAAACCCCGTTGTGAATGATTACGGTAATGTCGCCGATCTCCCAGTCGCTGAACCCTGATCCTGAGTACATAGTATTGATTTACAGATGTTTAAGTGTTATAAACTGACTCAGTAAGCGGTTTTGGTTACCTTTGCGAAGTTAACCAAAAAGGAAAGTGATGCCAGAATTTTACATACAATTATACAGTCCGCATGGTTTAATAAGATTTGAAGAGCCAGAAATTGGCCGGGATAAAGACACCGGGGGGCAGGTGAAATATGTGTTGGAACTACTTGAACACTTGTCGAAACATCCGCAGGTAAGAAAGGTGGACCTGTTTACCAGGAGGATCATTGATAAACGGGTGTCATCTTCTTACGAAAAAGAAATAGAGCAGGTAAATGATAAAGCCCGCATCGTGCGGATCCCTTGCGGTGGTAATGTGTATCGTGCCAAAGAAAGTTTATGGGATCACCTGGATGAGTTTGTTGACAAAACATTACGGTTCATTGAAAAGGAATCGGATATTCCAGA
>CBFGLL010000323.1:0-3142 GCA_965649585.1 uncultured Chitinophagaceae bacterium
AGGCATGGACCTTTCTTCACCACCACTACGGCTGGGCCAGTGGTTTACAAATACATGCACCGTATCTCCGTCAAGCATTCCTTTTACATATAAAATATCACGGGTAAAATAGGAGTCTTTACTACCGCCCGGTAGCTTCACAAACAGGGGAGCACTGAACAAAGGCGTAAAATATTTTGGATGATACAATAAACCTACGTCCACGCCACGGCGATCGGGTGAATTATAATGTACAAATTTAAGTTTGCGGTCTTTCAGCAGTTTTGTATTTACCAGGTCTGTCAACACGGTATCATTCTCAATTTCTGCCACGCCAAGAAGCGCAAGGCCATCGGGGTTGATATCGGTTCCCATTTGAGAGATCACGGTAGAAAGCCTGTCTTGTTTATCCCAATAGATGCGGCTGTTGTAATGGCGTTCGCTGTTGGGCAGGAATTCTTCGTCATCTACCATTGTGTTGTTAACTGTATCATACAGGTTCTCAAGGTTATAAAAACCAATCAACGATACTTTGTACTTGTTTTGGGCGGAGGCAAGGCTGGCGCTGCAGAGGGCCAGGACGATAAGTATAATTTTTTGCATATTTCTGAAATCGGGGCCAAATATACTTCGATAAAAATGATGGCCGATTATTTAATTATTAATTTCCTCACAAAATAGCCACGGAAGCGGTTTATAAGCTTTCTTACCGTAAATTCGCAGCCTTAAATTTTTGATGCTTATGAGATGTAGTTTTACCCGGGGCCTGCTTTTAACGGGCCTATTCTCGGGATGGGCTGCCTGCGCTATAGCACAGGTTACGCCTCCCGCCACACCGGCTCCTCCCAATGCCGGAAAAGATACCAGCATTATTGGTGAATTAAAAGATGCTATTACTGACAACATTCCCGTTGTATCACTGGATGAGAACGATATGATAGATGGTAGTGCACAAAATGTTTCTTCAGTACTGGGTGCAGGAAGAGATCCATTTTTGAGTGCTGCTTCTTTTCATTTTAATGCAGTGCGTTTCCGTATTCGTGGTTATGATGCAGATCTGTTCAGCACTTACATGAACGGGGTGCCCATGGAAAACCTCGACAATGGTTTTACACCTTATGGTTTATGGGGCGGATTAAATGATGTGATGCGCAACCGTGACCAGGTGCATGGCCTTAAAGCAAATCCTTATGCCATGGGTGATATTGGTGGTATGACATACTTTGATACAAGGGCAAGCCGCCAGCGTAAACAAACCAGTTTTAATTATGCATTGAGCAACAGGAATTATTTCCATCGTATTATGCTAACGCATAGCACGGGTCTCAACAGCAAGGGCTGGGCATTTACCGTTTCGGGTAGTCGTCGCTGGGCAGAAGAAGGATATACCGACGGAAGTTATTATGATGGATACTCTGCCTTTTTAGGAGTAGATAAAAGATTCAACGATCGCCACCTCTTATCATTTGTTGGAATGGTAGCGCCCACCGAAAATGGCCGCCAGGGTGCTTCTGTAAGAGAGATGCTCGATATTGCAGGCACCAACTATTATAATCCTTACTGGGGTTATCAGAATGGTAAAAAAAGAAATTCAAGTGTTGCCAAATCAACGCAGCCGGTATTTATACTAAGCCACGACTGGAAGATCAACGATAAAATGAGCCTCAACACTGCAGGCGCATTCATCACCGGTAAAAGAAGTGTGAGTGGTTTAGACTGGTACAATGCTGCTGATCCACGCCCGGATTATTATCGTTATCTACCAAGCTACCAGCTGGATTCCAATTTTGCTGCACAGCAACTGGAAGCGATGAGAACGGATGTAAATCTTCGCCAGATCAACTGGGACAAGCTGTATCAAACGAATTACAGCAGCATGATGACGATTCAAAATGCAAACGGTATTCCTGGTAATACGGTTACGGGTAGACGAAGCCGCTACATTTTGGAGAACAGGGTGATTGCTACCAACCGTTATAATTTCAACACTACTTTAAATGCCAATTTGAGTGAGCATGTTGATCTTACCACCGGTGGTTCCTTCCAGTACCAGAAGAATCATTATTACAAAGAAGTGGAAGATCTGCTGGGTGGAGATTTTTACGTGGACCTGAACCAGTTTGCAGAAAGAGATTTTGCAACAGATCCCAATGCCAACCAGAATGACCTCAACAATCCTAACAGGATCGTGGGTGTGGGCGACAGGTTGGGATACAACTATGATATTGATATTAAAAGAGCGGCCATATGGGCACAAACAGTTGTTAAGTTCAACAAGATCGATTTCTTTTTGAGCGCTGAACATTCCTACACGCAGTTTTTCCGTACGGGCAATGTAAAAGTGGGTTTGTTTCCCAACAACTCATTTGGCAAAGCAAAAACACAGAATTTTTATAACTACACTTTTAAAGGAGGCGCTACTTATAAAATTGATGGCAGAAACTATTTGTTTGCCAACGGTGCTTATATGACCCGTGCACCTTTCTTCGAAAACGCTTATATCGCACCCCGTACAAGGGATGCAGTGCAGGATGATCTTAGGTCCGAAAAAATTATGAGTGGTGAAGCAGGGTATGTATTGAATGCACCAAAACTGAAAGTACGCCTTACCGGTTTTTATACGACTATAGAAGACCAGATGAATGTACTTACGTTCTATCATGACGAGTACAGGAACTTCGTGAACTATGCTATCAGCGGTATCGACAAACTGCATTATGGTGCCGAGTTTGGTGTTGATGCTAAAATTTACAAAGGCCTTAGCCTGAACGCAGGTGCGTCTATTGGCCGTTATTATTTTACTTCCCGCCAAAATGCAACCGTAACTGTTGATAACAGTTCTGCACTGGTGTCAAAAGACCTTATTTATTCTGAAAACTACAGGGTGCCTACGCCGCAGGAAGCATACACGATCGGGTTGGATTATCGTTCACCAAAATTCTGGTTCCTGAATGTAAACTTCAACTACTTTGATAATATGTGGCTGGATTATAACCCGCTTCGCAGAACAGAAGCAGCGGTGAATGGTATGGACATCAATGATCCGCTGAGAGCTGAAATTCTTGGCCAGGAAAGATTGAAGTCGCAGTACACACTGGATGCATTCGCTGGTTATAGCTGGTTGATGAACAACAAATTCAAGTCGTTGAAGAAGCGTCATTTC
>CBFGLL010000324.1:0-3132 GCA_965649585.1 uncultured Chitinophagaceae bacterium
TTCAAAGAGAAAAGGGAATTTGAATTGTTGGAGAAAGAGATAGCAACATTGGAAACAGAGAAAAGAATGTTGGGTGAAAAAATGTCGGCCAGTGATCTGCCATATAATGAGCTTCAGCAAACCGCAGAAAGGATAGGAAAGATAACGGAGTTGCTGGAAGAAAAGGAAATGCGATGGCTGCAGTTAAGCGAGCTGGCGGGGTGAGGAAACAGTATTGACAGACCTGAAATTCCAGAATACTATTGCCACTAACAGGCATGCACCACCCACAACGTACCAGGTATAGGAGAATCCCTTATTTTCTGCGAGTTGGGCAGATAGCATTGGCCCCAATGTTTGTGCAGCAGACCAGGCCATGGTGTATAATGCTGCATATTCACCCCTATTGAATTCACTGCTTCGGGAAATCCAGAAACTGTTCATAAATGGCATAGAAAAAATTTCGCCAAAAGTGATCAGAACAATAAGCATTGTGGCAATCAATAGCCCGATCTTTCCAATTCCAAGTATAATAAAGAATAAAGCCACCATGCCCACACCGAGAGCAATATAGGCCATCTGGTGCCTCCTGCCTTCGAGGCGGTAGATAAGCACCATTTCAAACATCACGATCAGGATACCATTCAATGCCATGAGCATACCGATCACCGGTTCGGAAAAATGAAGCTCCCTTTTGAAATAAACCGTCACGTTCGTAAAGAGCTGGAAGAAGCAGGCACCAAATACAGCTACCAGCAGAATGAAAAAAAGATAGGTTCTGTCTTTATATGCGCTACTTATTCCATTGGCTGAAATAATTTTTTCCTTTTTTAAAGCTGTAGCCTTTGATCCAATATCACCCAGGAATTTCCACATCAGTATGGCTGCAAAGAAATTGGTAAATCCATCGATCCAGAACAGCCACTCGTAGCTGAATTTTGCAATTATGCCGCCTAGTGCTGAGCCCAAAGCCCATCCCAGGTTAACGGCCAAACGGTTAAGGGAATAGCTGCGTGTCCGGTTTTCGGGAGTACTGTAAAAAGCTATTGCGGTGGAATTGGCTGGACGAAACCCTTCATTCACAAAACTCAGCAGGAAAGTGAAGATGCATATTAGCGGAAGGCTTTTCATTTGGGCGAGCACAATAAACAATATGGCTCCACCGAGTAATGTAAAAAGCTGTACTTTATAAAAACCAATACTATCAGTGAGTTTACCACCTACATATGCTCCAAAAAAAGCACCTGCCCCAAAACAACCAAAAACAAAACCAGCCTGGCCCACTGAATATCCCATGGCCGGGCTGGTTAAGTATAAGCTAAGGAATGGCACAACCATGGTGCCGCTCCTGTTGATGAGCATGATAAGGGAAAGCAGCCAGGTCTCTTTTGAAAGGCCACTATATGCATTACGGTAAACAGATAAGGTATTCGCAATCATAAAGGATTGCAATTTACTTTAATCCAATACAGCCTGTCTGCCGTTCAAGTAAAATTACCGGGATCCGAAAACCTTTTTCAGGATATCGCTAACTCTTGCTGCGGGATTGGTCCTGATCTTTTTTTCTTCGTCGGCTACATAGTAGAAGATACCATCAATTGCCTTGCCGGTAACGAAACCGGAAAGGTCAGGATTCACTGGTTTGAGGGTAAATTTATTGTATACATCAAATACTTCTTTCCAATATTTTGTAGCCCCTGTTTTTTCGAGGGAGTTTTCAATTATTGGCCTGAAAGCTGCCGTAAGATCAGGAGAAGTTGTTTTACGCAGGTATCCGGGAGCAGCTGAATCAGTACCACGAAGTAGACCCACAGCATCCTGTACAGTCATCTGTTTTACCGCATTAATAAAAATTGGCGCTGCCTGTTTGGAGGCATCTTCAGCTGCGCGGTTCATACTAAGGATGGCATCATCAACCAGTTTACCCATTCCGATCTGGCGGAGTCTTTGTTCCACTTTGCGTGCCTCTTCCGGCATAAGTAATTTTACCGCAGCATCCTTAAAGAAACCATCTGCAGCGGAAAGCTTACCAGTACTGTTATTTGTTCCTACAACAAGTGCTTCTTTTAATCCGGCAATGATCTCATCATTACTCAGGGACCCTGAGCCCCCTACAGTTTTCAGAATATTACCGGCTTTCTTGAGAACATCATTTGTTTTATCAGTTTGTTGGGCCGTTGCGCAGGATGCAAACATTACTATACTGGCGGCTAAGTAAAAGATTCTCATGTAAGTGATTTTAGAGTAAACGGGGGATAATAGATTTAAAGTATGCTAAAGCAGCAATAATAAGACCAATATGAGGAGCGAAAGGTTTAATGAAGGGATTGTATTATTTTCGATGCCACAAAAAGTAAACATGCGCAGAACGCTTCTAACATCCTTACTCCTTGCAGCAGCTGTTTCCGGTATGGCACAGGTTAAAAAAACACCTGCGGCGCCGGCCAAAGCAGCTACAGCAAAAAAACCGGCAACTGCAACTCCGGTGCCTTTAAAAAATGCAACAGATTCCATGAGTTATGCAATTGGCATGAGCCTTGCGAAATTCTACCGTGATCAGGGTATCACCCAGATCAATTCAGCGCTGGTTACAAGGGCGTTGAATGAAGCCATGAAAGGACAGAAAACATTACTCACCGAAGATCAAATGAATATGAGCATTACAAATTACCTGCAGCAAATCAAGAAAGAGAAATCAGCCGCAGCACGCAGGGCTGGGGAAACTTTCCTCGCTGAAAATAAGACAAAGCCCGGAGTTGTGGAATTGCCAAGTGGATTACAATACCTGGTGGTTAAAGAAGGAACAGGTCCTAAACCTGCTATTTCAGATAAAGTAAAATGCCACTACCATGGAACGCTTATCGACGGAACCGTTTTTGACAGTTCTGTAGATCGTGGCCAGCCGATTGATTTTCCGGTAAATGGGGTGATCAAAGGTTGGATCGAAGCATTGCAATTAATGCCGGTAGGAAGTAAATGGAAACTGTTTATTCCGGCCGACCTCGCTTACGGAGATAACCAGGCTGGAGCAAAAATACTTCCGGGAAGCACGCTTGTATTTGATGTGGAACTTTTGGATATCGTTAAATAAAAAATCAGGTCTGGCGCTTGCCAGCCCTGATTTTTTTTAAAGGTATGTTGAACGATTATTTA
>CBFGLL010000325.1:0-3131 GCA_965649585.1 uncultured Chitinophagaceae bacterium
GAAACAATTGCCGGTGGTAATGGTGAACAAGAGAGGGGAGTATGTGTTTAATTAAATCAAAATGAAAAATGTTAAGAGCTACCCCTGCAGGGTAGCTTTTTTATTTCATGAGCACCTGCACTGTAACAGGTGTTTGCTGCTGAAGCACTATCGTTTTACCAGCCGTTAGTTTTTCAATAGTAGCCTCGTCGTAATGCCTGATGGTTAACAGGGTTAAATTCTTTTCCACGATCACATCAAAAATTTCAGAAGCTTCGGAAGCCAGTTGTCCCGTTTTTTCAGCGTGTTCATCGAAGCAGCACAATAAGGAGATAGCAGTATTTTGTGTAAGGTTGGGTTTCACTTTTATCTTTCTAAAAATATGATGCAGATCATCAATAGGTTTGTCTTCTACAAAAGAAAAATCCTTCGATTTGAATTGCATCAACACCTGTTTTTCTTTCAACACAATAATCGGCGGCAGTCCTTTAATATTTTCATTACTGATCACAGTGCCTATGAGCGATGGATCAATAAAACTTTTTACATATAACGGGATGCCCTTGTTCTGCAGGGGTTTGATGGTTTTAGGATGTATCACCTGTGCGCCATAGTAAGCCATTTCAATCACTTCGGCATAACTCAATTGATGGATATTGATGGCATCATGAAACTGTTTAGGATCGGCATTCATCACAGCTTCTACATCTTTCCAGATAGTAACCGATTCGGCAGGTAAAAGGTTGGCAAACACTGCGGCGGAATAGTCGCTGCCTTCTCTGCCTAAAGTGGTACTTTCGTTTTCGTCGGTAGCACCGATAAAACCCTGCGTAAGTACAATATTGTGTTTTTCAAACAATGGTTTTACCTGTTGTTGAATGGCATCGGCTGTAAATTTCCAGTCAACCCCAGCATCCCGGAAATTGTTATCTGTGCGAATAATATCTCTCACATCCACCCAGGCGGCCTCAATACTGTTTTCTTTTAAATGCCAGGCTACCATGGCAGTACTGAATAGTTCGCCACAACAAACCACCTGGTCGTAATAGTAATCGTAACCTCTTACTGGTTTATCGTGCAGCAGCCATTCAACTTCTGTAAAAAAGTCTTTGATCTGGTCAACAGCTGCCTGCCACTTAAGCGTGGTGATATATTTTAAGGTGTTGAGGTGATTGTTTTTTAACTGCTCAAATAACTGCAGGGCTTCGTCTTTTTTGCCTTCGTAAAACGCATTCACAACGGCTTCCAGCGCATTGGTGGTTTTACCCATGGCAGATACGATGATCAGGAGTTTTTCTGATGAATGCTGCCGGATAATATGCCCCACATTTTGAATACGTTCTACACTATTGATACTGGCTCCCCCGAATTTGAAAACTTTCATGCTGAAAAACGTTTAACGTTCAACGTTTAATTCGTTTAACGTTGGTTTCGGGGAGATGATACAGGGTAGTAATTTCCATTAAACCTTAAACTTTAAACCTTAAACGATGTAATTTTACCCCGCAAATCTAATTGCTTATATGTAAATCATGAATTGTTTTATGGCCATTGATAGAAAAGTTCAAACCCTCGACGAATTTACGCTGCAACAGTTGAGGGATTTTCCCCGGGCAACGGGTGAATTATCCAACCTTTTAAGGGATATCGGTCTTGCTTCCAAAAGGATAAATGTAGAGGTAAATAAAGCGGGGTTGGTCGATATCCTTGGTGATTATGGCACCACCAACGTGCAGGGCGAAGAAGTAAAAAAGCTTGACATTTTTGCCAATAACCAGTTGATGGGTGTTTTGCGCCATGGTATCAGTTGTGCAGGCATCGGTAGTGAAGAGCTGGATGATTTTGTGGTGTTTGATGATGAAACAAGTAATAAATCAAAATACGTTTGTTTGTTTGACCCGCTGGACGGTAGCAGCAATATTGATGTGAATGTTTCTATCGGTACCATATTCAGCGTGTACCGCCGTGTAAGTGAATTGGGAAAACCTGCAACAGAAGCAGATTTTTTGCAGGCAGGCAGCAGGCAGGTGGCTGCAGGTTACGTGGTGTACGGATCCAGCACGATGCTGGTGTATGCAACAAGAAGAGGTGTTAATGGGTTTACATTAGATCCATCAATTGGTGAATTCACCCTTAGTCATCCTGATATCAAGTGTCCGAAAAACGGTAAACTATATTCCGTAAACCACGGTAATTTTTTCAAGTATGATGAGCCGGTGAAAAAATATATCACGGCTTGCCAGAAAAAAGACGCTACTAACGGTGGCCCTTACACGCAGCGTTATATTGCTAGTATGGTGGCGGATGTGCATCGTAATCTCATTAAGGGCGGCATCTTTATGTACCCGGGCACTACGGATAAGCCGAATGGGAAGTTGAGGTTGTTGTACGAGTGCAATCCATTTGCATTTATCGTGGAGATGGCGGGTGGCAGGGCCACCAATGGTAAGGAAAGAATTCTCGATATCGTTCCGGAAAAACTGCACCAACGCACCCCGTTTTTTGTGGGTAGTATAGAAATGATGGATGAACTGGATACTTATCTAAATGAGGAATAATGAAGAATAGCAGCATCATATCAGTTCAAAACCTGGTAAAAAATTATGGCAGTTTCCAGGCGGTAAAAGGAATTTCTTTTGATGTAAAAGAGGGAGAGATATTTGGTTTGCTCGGGCCCAATGGTGCCGGTAAGTCTACCACGCTGGAGATAATTGAAACGCTGCGTGAAAAAACTTCAGGGAAAGTATTTGTAGATGGTTTTGATCTTGATAAGGATCCCGGAGAGATCAAGAAGATAATCGGTGTGCAGTTACAGACTTCCGGTTTTTATCCCGGGCTTAACCTGGTAGAATTGATCGACCTGTTTGGCGGCTTGTACAACAAAAAGCCTGATGCAATGGCTTTGCTGAAAAAAGTAAACCTGCAAGACAAAGCACACAATAAAACAAAACAATTGAGCGGTGGGCAAAAGCAAAGATTTTCCATTGCTACCACCTTGATCAATCAGCCCAAAATTGTTTTTTTGGATGAGCCCACCACCGGCCTTGATCCCCAGGCCAGGCATAACCTGTGGGACCTCATCAGGGAGATAAGGAATAATGGCGCCACGGTAATTATTACCACGCATTACATGGATGAAGCAGAACAACTAT
>CBFGLL010000326.1:0-3116 GCA_965649585.1 uncultured Chitinophagaceae bacterium
GCTGTGCAGCATCCGCTTTTTTTGCTATGCTGAGTTTTTCTTCCCGCACAAATGATAAACCATCTTCCACACCCAACTCCTGCAAATGCGGTACAAGGGAGGATCTCCAGAAATCATTTTTTCGTTGAAGGATGATCGTGCCGGTAAGAGAATGAAATTCCTTTGTTCTATTGGTGGTAAATGGTCCCCGCATAGTCATGATGCTGTCTTCGGCGTCCAGGTCAAGAATATTTAACTGCCGCACACCCTTAGCCGGGCTGATGGGATAGTTGTGTGCTATCAGGCCGTTGTCTTCCACAATGATCTTACCGTCGTTGGCAATATCTACCCTTATTTTTTTAACTCCGAAGTACTGCGTGTCTCCTAAAATAAACCAGGTATGCGAAAAACCGGAGTAGCCCTTTTTCTCTTTGCTGATGCCTATTTCGTAGCGATAATATTTTTGAGTGCTGTCGTTAAATAAGGTCCCTTTCCACAAACCAGTGATATCTGTTTTTTGAGCCATTGATACCAATGGCATCATCATTAAAACGAGCAATAATTTCTTTAGGTGCATATTGAATTTCATTTTCAGCTAATAGGTAACGAAAAATACGGGTAAATATTGGAAACTCATGTGAATAGTGGTTGCCTTCCCGTGGTACCAGCCATTACCTAACAAGAAAAAACCGTCTTTAGAAAAAGACGGTCACATACTAAATAACCCAAACTTAAAGTATTTTAAAGCCGGCAGTGATATTAACCACCCTGCATTTCTTTGATTTTTTCCCTGATCTTGGTTTCAATTTCGCTGGCCAGTTCAGGATTGTCGCTCATGAGTTGTTTTACCGCATCACGACCCTGCCCGAGTTTATCGCCATTGTAACTAAACCAGCTACCGCTTTTTTGAACAATGCCTAATTCAACACCCATATCAATAATCTCTCCCTGCTTGGAAATACCTTCTCCATATACAATGTCAAATTCTGCCTGGCGGAAAGGAGGAGCTACTTTGTTTTTTACCACTTTTACTTTTACGTGGTTACCCACTACCTCGTCGCCATCTTTTATTTGTGTCATACGGCGAATATCCAAACGAACGGAAGCATAAAACTTCAATGCGTTACCACCGGTGGTTGTTTCGGGGTTGCCAAACATTACACCGATCTTTTCTCTCAACTGGTTGATAAAAATGCAGCAGCAGTTTGTTTTTGAAATAGTACCGGTAAGTTTACGAAGCGCCTGGCTCATTAACCTTGCCTGTAAGCCCATTTTACTGTCGCCCATTTCTCCTTCCAGCTCGCCTTTGGGCACCAATGCTGCCACGGAATCTATCACTACCACATCTAATGCGCCGGATAAGATCAAACGATCAGCAATTTCCAGGGCCTGCTCACCATAGTCGGGTTGAGAGATCAATAAATTATCAATATCCACGCCCAGCTTTTGTGCATAAGCGCTGTCGAAAGCATGCTCGGCATCAATGATGGCGCACATACCACCCTTTTTTTGTGCCTCTGCAATTACATGTGTTGCTAAAGTAGTTTTACCTGAAGACTCAGGACCATATATTTCAATTACTCTTCCTTTGGGTAAGCCGCCAATGCCCAGCGCCACATCCAGTCCAATGGAACCTGTTGAAATTACCTCCATTTCATTGTTGGCTCTTTCATTCATCAACATCACGGATCCTTTACCAAAATCCTTGTCGATTTTCTCCATTGTTAGTTTCAGTGCCTTTAATTTTTCTGCGTTGCTCATGTTTTTGAATTTAAGTGATGTATCTAAATGCTTTTAAAATTAAGTGGATTCAAAGCTAATTAATAATTTGATAATTCCTAATATTTTTAGCAGATTTTTTGATAATATTTTTAGCGAAGTGTTTTTATGGGTAACGGCATTTCTGTATGGCGGGAGTAAAAAACCCCTATTCCGAAGGTCGGAGCAGGGGTTCAGTTCAAGCATACAAAAAATTCAAGTTCTCTTGGCAGTGCCGAGGTGTACGTAAAACGGACCGTTCGTTTCCACATGAGTGTTACACAAACATTCTACAAAAAGACGCTTGTTTTTTTATTCTGACAATACCCCATTTTCGGTAATTTTCGCCCTGGGATTAAATAATATCTCTATATAAAAGGCATTTTCCTTTGTTTGATGGGTCCTTATCTTTGCAGCGGTACATGAACACTACTATTCTTATCCCGATCATAACATTTATTGCCGGCGCTCTTATCGGGGCCCTGCTACTCTATTTCAAAATGAGCAAACTGCAAAAGCAGTTGCGTAGCAGCGACGGCTACCTGGAAAGCGAGAAATTAAAAAAAGAAACCCTGCAGAAGGAGCTTAAAACTGTTTACCAGGCAAAAGAAACGATTGAGCTCACCCTAAAGCAAAGGTTACAAGAAGCAGCCCGGCTTAACAAACGCCTGGATGAAGATATCCTGCTTCTTCAAAAAAGCAATGAAGAAACCGAGTCTCTATTAAAAGCCGGGCAGCCCGAACTACATGCTTTAAAGCTTCAGCTGATAGAAGCCAATAATACCATTGCCCGCCTGAAGGGTATGATGATCAAAGGAAAATAATTGCCTCTCCATTTTCACCCCATGTTTTCCGTCGTTCGCCCCCTTTTATACGATTCATAGCGGGTACGCCCTTGTATCAGCCTGGTTGCATGCTTAGTTTTGATAAAAATTAATAACAATGCAACAAACTAATATTCCCCCTACAACAGGCAATGACCGTCCTACTTTTAAAAGAATGCGTAAAGACAGTGATGGTTTATTCTTCGGGCTGCTTCTTGTGGTAGTCGGTTCAGGCCTTGTGCTCAACAAAATGTATCCTGAATTTCCTGACTGGATCATCAGCTGGAAAACGTTTTTGATCGTACTAGGAATTTTCCTGGGTGCCAAACAACAGTTTCGTCCCGGTGGCTGGGTAGCGCCTATCATCATCGGTACGGTATTCCTGCTGATAGAAAACTTTCCTGATCTTTCTATCAGGCCCTACCTATGGCCTATTGCCATTATCGTATTTGGTATCATCATCATTTTTAAAAACAAGTTCAAAAATCGCCTGGGTTACGGCAATAAAAATGAGCCCTTTGTAAATGTTACCGCCGATGGTTTTGATGATCATGG
>CBFGLL010000327.1:0-3116 GCA_965649585.1 uncultured Chitinophagaceae bacterium
GGTTTGATTATAAGCAGCTTAACAGTATTCTTAACTCGCAGGCAAAGCCTACCACGATTGCAGGTCTCTATTATATTGATGTGTCGTTTGACAAATTCAGCTATATCACAAAACGAAGTATCACTGATACTGCCCAAAATTTAATGGGTACCGTTTTTATAGTAGTAACGCCCACTAACGTTAAAGAAGAGACGATAGAACCGGAAATTTTCGGAAGGGTAGAAGAAAATTCTATAGAGAATTCCACTTTGTATTCCTTCGCTATTTACGAACAGGGTAAACTGGTAACAAGTTATAATGACTACGCATTTTCTACTACCCTTCCCGACATCAAAATGCAGGGTAAGGATTTTGTGCGGCGCCCAGGCTACGACCATGATGAATTATGGTACAATGCAGGTGGTGGTAAGTTGATCGTAATTGTAAAAGAAAACCGTTTCTTTATCGAGGCTATTACTTTGTTCTCTTATATTTTCTGCAGCTTTTTATTGCTGGCTGCATTATTCTGGTTGCTCACGGTTTTCATCAGTTCCCGGTTTAATCCACAAAAGCTGCGTACCTATTGGCAACTTACCATCAGGAACCAGATACATGGCGTTATCATTTTCATCAGCGCTGCTTCGTTTCTTGTAATTGGTACGGCCACCATTTTGTTTTTCATCAACCGGTACGAAAATAACAACCGTGAAAAATTAAGCCGCTCCAGCCAGATCATGAAGGCGCAGGTGGGCAAATTGTTGCAAGGTGGATGGAAATTAATAGACTCACTTAAAATTCATGACGAAAATCAACTGCAGGAGCTCGATCAATCGCTAATTGATATTTCCGACATACATGGAATTGAACTCAATATTTACAACCTGCAGGGAGACCTGAAATTATCTTCCAGGCCTTATCCTTATATGCGTGGCGTACTGAGCAGTAAAATGGATCCAATGGCTTACCAGCATGTAGCTCGCCAGAAGGAAGTACAATACTTTCAAAAAGAACAGGTGGGCGAGTGGAAATACCTGAGTAGTTATGTTCCCGTGAATGATGAAAATGGGAATACCTACGCCTATCTCAACAGCCCTTATTTTACGTCGCAAAGTAATTTGCAACAGGAGATCGCCAATTTTCTTGTTACCATCATCAACCTCAACGCATTTATATTTCTTATTGCCGGTATCGTGGCATTGTTTATCGCTACCCGCATTACGCATTCATTTGCGGTAATAGGGGAGAAGATGAAAAAAGTAAACCTTGGTACACACAATGAAGCCATTGAATGGAACAGGAATGATGAGTTGGGAAGCCTGGTAGATGAATACAATAAAATGGTAAGTAAACTGGATGAAAGTGCTGCGGCGCTTGCTAAAACAGAAAGAGAGAGTGCATGGAGAGAGATGGCTAAACAGGTTGCGCATGAAATTAAAAATCCACTAACACCCATGAAACTGAGCATGCAGTTTTTGCAGCGCTCCATTGAAAATAATGCACCCGATGTAAAAGAGCTTACCGATAAAGTAGCCAACACATTGGTGGAGCAGATAGATCACCTCAGTAAAATCGCCAGTGATTTCAGCCAGTTTGCCAATATTGAAAAAGCCGATAAAACTTATTTCGATTTGAATGATACACTTGTTTCGGTGCAGCAGCTGCATCAAACAAATGACAAGGTAAACCTGCACTGGGAAATCATGGAAACACCTGCCATCATTTTTGCAGATAAAACCCATATCAACCGGCTCTTCACCAACCTGCTCTTAAATGCTATACAGGCTGTGCCCGCAGACCGCAAGCCGGAGATATTCATCCGCCAATCTACCAGGCACGACAGGGTATTGGTAGAGGTACAGGATAATGGCGATGGCATTCCCGAACCAGTGCAATCTAAAATATTCACTCCCAATTTTACTACCAAAAGTTCTGGAACCGGCCTTGGACTTGCCATGTGTAAACGAATTGTGGAGCAGGCAAATGGCAGTATCTGGTTTGAAACATTAGACGGCAAAGGCACCAGCTTTTTTGTATCCCTTCCTTTAGCATCGGAACCAGTTTAAATTCCCTTTGCCGCTTTTCTTTGTTGCAGGTAGCTTTCCAGTTGTTGCAGGCTAAAGCTGCTCAGGTTTTTTTGTTTTGTGAGCAACGCTTTTTGTGCCACCAGTACACCATACTTTGTATCGGTAAGGGTATCTGCGCTATGCGAATCGGGGTCAATAGAGATCATTACATTTTTTTCGAGCGCCTTTTCAATAAATCTCCAGTCAATATCGAGTCGGTTGGGGTGAGCGTTTAGTTCAATCACTACCTGGTTTGCAGCACAGGCATCAATGATGCGGTCGTGATCAACCGGGTAACCGGGCCGGCTAAGTAATAACCTGCCCGTCATATGCCCGAGGATGGTTGTATATGGATTTTCAATCGCCTTTAATAATCGCATCATTGCTTTTTCTTCCGTCATCTTCAGGTTGCTATGCACAGATGCAATCACCATGTCGAAACCTGCCAATACATCATTGCTGTAGTCAAGATTACCGTCGTTCAGAATATCGCTCTCAATACTTTTAAATATTTTGAAGGGTGCGAGTTTAGCATTTAGTTCATCGATGTATTGGTGTTGGGCAATAATTTTTTCTTCGAACAGGCCTTGTGCATAAAATGCTGATTTGCTATGGTCGCTGATCACCAGGTACTCCAGCCCCAAGGAAATAGCGGATTGTGCCATTTCTTCAATGGTATTTCCGCCATCGCTCCAGTTGCTATGGCAATGGATAATGCCCCTGATATCTGATGGTTGAATTACTGAGGGATAGTTTCCCGCCCGGGCTAATTGGAGGGTGGCCGGGTTCTCCCGCTGCGCTGCGGCAATAAAGGGTAAACCAGCAGCTGCAAAAAAGGAAGATTCTTCGCCGTTGAAATTTTTAATAATGGGGTAGGCTCCGGACAATGCTTCGTAAAATTTCGCATGGCAGGAATGCTGCATAAATATATTGAAGCCGCTGTTAGCATCCACGGCAATCAATCGCATTTTGATGCCGGGCGCCGATTTAAACAGCAGGTCGGTATCGTTCCTTTCTACCAGTTCAAATCCTTCGATACCGGAAAGGCGGCTCTCTATTTCAGCAAGTGTTGAT
>CBFGLL010000328.1:0-3113 GCA_965649585.1 uncultured Chitinophagaceae bacterium
CTTTTTCCAACATTTCCCTGTGATCTGGATGGGCAATGCTGATGAGGGCATTTCCTCTTTGTTTTAAATTTTTGCCAAACAGGTTTACTGCGCCATATTCCGTTACCACCCAATGTACATGCCCCCTGGTGGTTACAACGCCAGCCCCTTGTTTTAAAAATGGAACAATGCGGGAAAGGCCTTTTGAAGTTACAGAAGGTAATGCAATAATCGGTTTACCACCCTCTGATAAGGAGGCGCCCCTTATAAAATCCATTTGCCCGCCAATACCCGAAAATTGGAAAGTACCAATAGAATCGGCACACACCTGTCCTGTAATATCAATTTCTATTGCGCTGTTAATGGCAGTGGCTTTTGGATTTTTCCTGATAATGCTGGTATCATTTACATAAGAAATATCCATTACCCGCATCTGCGGATTGTCATTTACAAAATCATATAATTTTTGAGTACCCGCCATGAAGCCAGTTACCGATCTGCCCACATTTATTTTTTTACAGCTATTATTGATGGCGCCGCTTTCCAACAAAGGAATAATACCATCGGATAACATTTCTGTATGTATGCCGAGGTTTTTATGATGATGCAGGTTTTGTAACACCTGGTCGGGGATGCTGCCGATGCCCATTTGTAAAGTGGCACCATCTTCAATGAGGGCAGCTACGTTTTTGCCTATCTGCTTCACGGCATCAGTTGTTTTAGCTGCATAATCCACTTCAGGAAGTGCAGCCTCTTCCCACACCATTGCATCTATCTTCGTTTTATGGATAAAACCATCACCATGCGTACGGGGCATCCTGGGATTCACCTGTGCTATAATAATAGTTGCAGTATCCACCGCAGCTTTGGCAATATCTACCGATGTGCCCAATGAGCAATAACCATGACTGTCTGGCGGGGAAACCTGTATCATCGCCACATCAATAGGCAAAATCCGGCGCCGGAACAGTAAGGGTATCTCACTTAAAAAAATAGGAATATAATCGCCATAGCTGCTATTGGCCACGGCCCTTGTATTTGCAGAAACAAAGAGCGAATTGAAGAAAAAACTTTTTTGAAATTCAGGCTTGTCAAAATCTACTTCCCCCAGGTTGGTGATGCTTACTAATTCCACATCTTTTAATTCCTCGTGCCTTTGCTGCATGGCGTGTACAAGGCATACAGGAGTAGCGGCACTACCATGAATGAATACACGATTGCCGCTGTTAATATGTTTCACTGCTTCCTCAGCCGATACGTATTTGTCTAATTGGTTCATACCCGATAAATTTAGCGCAAAGCAAGCGGATAACCAGCAATCCAAACATGAGAATTATCATATCAGCGGATGATATGATGGCAGCGGAGTCATTGAAATGTAAAGAATGGTTAAAGGCGCTGCCAAATCCATTCATGTTCTATCTTCTTTGGCTTTAATATGTCGGAGAAATCCTGGTACAATGCAATTAGCTGTTGCTGGTTCTTTGAAATCACCACAGTGGTTTCGTTTTGGGTAGCGGTATCATTTTTTTGTATGAGCGCTTCAGTGTCCTTTACCAGCAACTGCCCCAGTACCGGGTGGCTGATGTAATGCGGTTGGTTGTTTGCGTAATGGATGCTTAACTCCTCCGTATTGTTTTTAATGATACGAACCGTTTTAGAATTGCCGGCGGTGCTGAAAGTATAAACGTCATCATTTTTTTGCACCTTGTAAAGCACATCATTTTTATCGTAGGAATAACGGTACAGGGTGCCTGTTTGTTTTGCTGAATCGAGTGCTGTAAAACTTTCGGGCAAGCCGCTGATGGTATAGCTGGTTCTGTAGATGCTGTCCTTTAAACGGAGGTAAACGGGCCTGCGCTTTGAGTCGTAGGTCGACCATGCTTCGTTATTATTTTTTTTGCGGTAGCTCGCATTACCCACTTCCCGGGCGTATAAAATTTCATGGTAGCTGGTATCTGATGTTTCCAATACCCGGTGCATATAAGTGCTGCCATCATCATTTTCACGGTTCTCGTATTCTTTATAACTGCTAAAGATCAATTTGCCCAGGCTGTCGTATTGCTGCAGCCTGGTGGCGTAATGATCGTAATTGATCCTTCCCTCTGCTGTATAGAAATAAGGATATTGGTAAGTAGTGTAATAACCTTTAGTGTCTCTTAACCGTACCACCCGGTTTGAAGCTCCATCGTAGCTGATGCCCATCCAGGTTGAATCCACGTAATTTATCTTCACCATATTGTGGTATAAGTCATAGCTGTACCTGTATTCATTATCACCGGCATCCTTTGAATAAATAAGGTTATCAGTTGAGTCATATGAATAGATGGCCTTTTTAGTTTGCCCATCCAAAGCGGAGTTTAATTCCACGATACGGCCCTTTGCATCTGTGGTTATTAAGCAGGTGCTGCTATCATCCACGGTGATCCTACTTAGTTTGCCAAGCCGGTAATCCAGTTGCATTTTGTAATTCCGGTCCCTGATAAGTACCAGTTGCCCGGCCGGGTTAAATTCATAGGAATCATCCCAGCTTTTTACTTTAAACACCCTGCCTGTATATTCAATTACCTGGTTTACATCCAGCACCCATTGTTGGGCTTTTGGAGGAATAAAAGCAGCTGCAAGTTTTTTATCAACCAGCTCCATATATTTTGATGCCCGCTCTTTGTTGTTGATAAGATAGTAGGATTTTTTTTCAGCAATAGCAGCTGGATTGTTATCGAGCTTTTGATTTTTGACCAGGTGTTTTATGATGGCATTTACCATGGTAAATTGTCCCCGCCGGTCAATTACCGCAGGTTCGTAATAATCCCCGGAACTGTTGCCGCACCAATGCAGGCTGAGGGTACCATCGGGCAGTGCCGCCAGTTTTGTTTCTATAATACTTGCCCAGCCATAACCAAACAAACCTGTTGTAGACCTGTTAGAATGATAGGACCGGCTGATATCCGTTTTACCACCGGGAAATTCTATATCAGTATAGCTCATATAAAAAACACCATGACGTGG
Organism: uncultured Chitinophagaceae bacterium; assembly: GCA_965649585.1. Lineage (GTDB taxonomy): Bacteria > Bacteroidota > Bacteroidia > Chitinophagales > Chitinophagaceae > Ferruginibacter. The sequence goes on from CBFGLL010000328.1 coordinate 2,989, forward strand.
ATCTACACCTGCCAATGTTGCCTGCCCGGCCATAAACAACCAAACTATGATGATAAGCCGTTTCATATTAGTGAAAACAATTTTTTAAAATTGGTTTTGTAGGGAACCAGTTCATTGGGTGCCAG
>CBFGLL010000329.1:0-3109 GCA_965649585.1 uncultured Chitinophagaceae bacterium
GCCGGTGATACCGCCGGTGCTGATGATCTTGTGGCATAACAATTTATTCGATTGATTAAGGTAAACAGCCACGAACTGCTCGTGGCTTTTATCTTTTAGTAAAGCTTTTAAAAAGCCAGCGATATCAGTACTCGAACGGAAGAATATTTTTTCGGCGCTGCTGCTTCCTTCTCTTCTTCTTCCCAGTTCCAGGGCTGCGGCAATAATGATGGCCTTTGCACTGCCAATGCCTTTAATTTGTTGCAATTCTTTTATTGATAATCTGCCGGGCGGCTCCAGGGTATTCGTGCTGAGTTTCATAATTTCCCTGGCAAGTTCTACGGCAGATTTTTCCCTGCTTCCGTTGGATATAAGTATGGCCAGCAACTCGGAATTGCTCAAAGAATCTGCTCCTTTTTGCAACAGTTTTTCCCGGGGACGGTCATCTACACTCCAGCTTTTGATGGGGCTAGATTTTTTTTTCTCATTTTCCATTATTTGAAATTTTAAAACCCGATAACTAACTGTATTTTCGCACAACTTTCATCTCACTAACTGCACACACATTTATGGAATCAAATGCAAAAATATTTTCAGGCAGGGGGTCTCGTTATCTGGCTGAAAAAATAGCAAAAAAATTTGGAGAACCATTAGGAAATGTTAACATAACTACATTCAGCGATGGTGAGATCGGGGTAGAGTTCATGGAAAGTATAAGGGGTAAATTTGTGTTCCTGATACAAAGTACTTTTTCGCCATCCGACAATATGATGGAGCTGCTGCTGATGATTGATGCGGCAAAAAGAGCGTCGGCGTACAAAGTGATTGCTGTAATCCCTTATTATGGATTTGCCCGGCAAGACAGGAAGGACAAACCCAGGGTAGCCATTGGCAGCAAGCTGGTTGCCAATATGCTTACCGCTGCAGGGGCCGACAGGGTAATCACCATGGACCTTCATGCAGCCCAGATACAGGGTTATTTTGATATTCCCGTGGATCACCTGGATTCTTCTGCCATCTTTATCCCTTATATCGAGAACCTGCAGCTGGAAAACCTCACTTTTGCCGCACCTGATGTGGGTAGTGCAAACAGGATAAGGGAAATAGCCAGCTTTTTTGAAGCTGAAATGGTGATTTGTGATAAGCATAGGAAAAGAGCGAACGAAATTGCCAGTATGGTGGTAATTGGAGACGTAACAGACAGGGATATTATCCTGATAGATGACATATGTGATACCGGTGGCACCCTGGCTAAAAGTGCCGGCTTGATGATGGAAAAAGGGGCCCGAAGCGTGCGGGCCATGTGTACGCACCCGGTGCTAAGCGGTAATGCCTACGCCAATATCCAGAACAGCGTTTTAAAGGAACTGGTAGTAACAGATACTATTCCCATAAAAAATGAGTCTGATAAAATTAAGGTGGTAAGTACGGACGAATTATTTGCAGTAACCATTCGTAATGCCTTTGAAAATAAGAGCATTAACAGCCTTTTTATCAAGGGACGCACCCGCTCGGTAAAATAACCGGGGCCCGGAATTAAATCTGCTATGGGGCTGTTCTTAGGTTGAAATCCCTTACCTTTGCGCCTCATAAAAATTTTTAATAAATGAAATCAATTACAATCGAAGGACAACTGAGGACCGAAAGCGGAAAAAAAGCCACCCGCCAACTTCGCTCTCAGAATCTTGTGCCAGCTGTAATTTACGGTGGTAAATCAGAAATTAATTTCGCTGCACCTGCCTCCTCTTTTAAACCAATTGTGTACACTTCAGAGTTTATGCTCGCAGAAGTAAAGGTTGATGGCAACACATACAAATGCATTTTGAAAGATCTGCAATTTGATAAAGTAACAGACGTACTTACGCATGTTGACTTTTTGGAACTGGTTGACGACAAAAAAGTGATTGCATCACTTCCATTGAATTATGTAGGTACTCCTGCTGGTGTGAAAGCCGGTGGTAAACTGGTTACAAAAATGAAATCAGTGAAAGTAAAAACATTGCCTAAATACCTGAAAGAGCATATTGATGTGGATCTTAGTAACCTGGAATTGAATGCAAACGTAAGGGTACAGGACATCGTGGCAGATAATATGGAAATTCTTAACTCTCCACGTATTCCCATCGCATCTGTAACCATGACACGCCAGTTGAAGCAGGAAGAAGCAACAGCAGCTAAAGCGGCTACAGCTACAAAAAAATAATCTTGCATTATTAAATTATATAAATGCCCTTTTTAAGGGCATTTATTTTTTGTGCACGGTACGGCAAGGGGATAAAACTTAGTTACCTTTGCCCACCTAAATTGAAATTTAAAGATGGATAGGAATACGATGATCGGCTTTGGACTGATTGGTGTTTTGCTGATTACGATGTTTGTGATCAACAGCAGGAGCCGGCTTGCTTATGAAGGCGAAAAAAAGAGGGTGGAGGATTCCATTGCCGCTCTTAAACCTAAACCTGTAACAGTACCCAGGGACACAGCCCTGCCGGACACAGCGAGGCTACAGCAGCAACCCAATGATCTGCAGGCAGTAAACCAGGTGGAAGAAATTCTGAATGTGCAAAATGATGTTTTAAACATCAGCTTTACCAATAAAGGCGGCCAACCTAATAAAGTGACTTTAAAAAAGTTTGAGCAGCATAGCGGCGGCAATGTGGTGTTGCAGGAAGGTGATTTCAACAAAATTTCCTACAGTGTAATTGCCGGGCCAAACAAAGTAGCACAATCTGCCGACCTTTTCTTTAAAAGTGAAGGCGTTACCAAAAATGCCGATGGCAGCCAAACCATTCGGTTTGTGGCAGCTGATTCAACCGGCAAAAAGCTAACACACGAATATATCATTCGCCCCGGAGATTACATGATTGATTTCAACATCAACGCAGAAGGGGCACCGGGTCTTTTTACTCAAAATACATTTAACCTTTCATGGCAAACAGAAGCCAAACAAGTAGAAAGAGACCATAAATACGAACTCACGCAAACACAGTTTTGTTTCGTGGAAGACAAGGATTACGATTTTGAAACCATGCACCAGGCCGATGATATCAAGTTGAACAAAGGCGTTGACTGGCTCTCTCTCAAACAGCAGTTTTTCATAACAGCGTTGGTAGCAAAAAATAAGTTTAGT
>CBFGLL010000330.1:0-3109 GCA_965649585.1 uncultured Chitinophagaceae bacterium
AAATGACAGCCTTGAAGATGCGGCGGAACTCGTAAAAGTGTACCGCAAAATTCCAACACACCTGGTAAATGTGATTGAATACAATTCAGTGTCAGGCATCGATTTTGTAAAGTCAGGAGAAGATCAAACGGATATTTTCACGAAGTACCTCGCAGATCGTAAAGTGAACGTGAGAGTACGCCGCAGCAGGGGGAAAGATATTGATGCAGCCTGTGGTCAATTGGCAAATAAGGGGTAATTTAGAAAAATAATATTCAGTAATGGGATTTGAACACATCAGGAACGCAGATTGTAATAATTGTCGCAAGCGGTTTACAAATATTTTTTGCAGCCCGGCCAACGACGCTATCGATGAAATAAACGATAAAAAAACCTGCACGCCTTATAAAAAAGGAGAATATATTTTTAAAGAAGGTACTAATCCTTTTGGTGTGTTCTGCGTAAATAAAGGCAAACTGAAACTGGTAAAAACCGGCAATGACGGCAAGGAACAGATCATTCGCCTGGCCAAACCCGGTGATCCCCTGGGATACCATTCACTGCTCAGCGGCGACAGGTACAATGCATCTGCAATAGCCCTGGAAGATTGCGGCGTTTGTTTTATCCCCAAAGAATTGTTCCTCGGTATACTTCAAAAAGACAGTACCCTTTCATTTGAGATGTTTAAGATGCTAAGTGATGATGTGCAGAAAGCAGAGATGCAGATCACCCATCTTGCCCAGAAACCGGTGAGAGAAAGGGTTGCAGAAGCTATTCTTTTTATCAAAGAAACCTACGGATTTGAAGCCGATGGCAAAACGGTGGCGGCAAGTTTTAGCAGGGAAGATATTGCCAACATAGTGGGCACCGCCACCGAAACAGTAATACGATTGTTATCAGAATTAAATAAAGATAATATCATTCAACTGCAGGGTAAAAAAATCGTAATCCTCGATCTCAAAAAGCTGGTGAATACCGCCAATATCGTGGACTAGCTTTTAAAATATGACAAAAGTCATGTAGCAGTACCAATTGCATCATTTTTCTATGGACAGATTCTTTGCACTTTCGCTTTAAAATTAGCGTAGTATGGAATCAACCGTGATAATGGATACGGTACACCTCAAACAACTGACACCGCAGGCATTGATGGATGTGCTCAACAATTGTTTTTACCCTGAACTTTTTGATCAGCTGAGCCATATAGCCACCCTGCTTGAAAGATTTAAGAATGACGAACTGGGCCTTGTTTTATCTCCCCTTCTACAGAAAATAAGTACAGAACTCGATTACCTGCAAAACAAGGAAAAAATTGTACTATATCCTTACCTACTGAACTTACACAACGAGTGCAGGATTGCAGAAAGCCTGAAACCCTTTGAATTAGCCAAAACCCATTACCACAATTTGTTGTCGCTGTTGCAGCAGTTTTACCTTACCGTAAAACTGGCCCCGCAAAACAGCAGCACCAAAACCATTTTTTTACTGGCGCAGAATTTTGAAAGGGATGCTACTAAAATGCAGGACCTGAAACAACAGTATCTTTTTTCAAAATTCATTGAAGAGAATGCGTAATCCTGCCATTCAGCATACAGCATCCAAATGTTACCATTGCGGAAATATTTGCGACGACAGCAGCATCTCCTTTGATGAAAAAAGCTTTTGCTGCAATGGTTGCCAGATGGTGTATGGCATACTGCAGCAGCATAAAATGGATAATTATTACTGCCTCAACAGTAACCCCGGCGTAAGGATTGAAGAAACGGCTTCCCAAAAATTCCGTTTTCTCGATGATGAAAACACCGTGCAGCAACTCATCGATTTTAAAAATAATGAAATGATGCAGGTGAGTCTTTACCTGCCCCAAATACACTGCAGTAGCTGCCTTTGGCTGCTGGAAAACCTGTATTCCATCCACGATGGTTTTGCCAGTTCCCGTGTAAATTTTCACAGCAAAACAGTTACCATCCATTTTTATCATGCAAAACTTGGCCTGAGGCAGGTGGCAGAAATACTTACCAGCATTGGGTACGAACCCCATATTTCGCTGCACGATAAAAAGCCCGAACCTGTACGGCTGCTTAACAAAACAGCTTTTAAATTAGGTGTTACCGGTTTTTGTTTTGCCAACATTATGCTCATCAGTTTCCCGGAATACCTGGGTTTGAGTTTTGAAACCGATCGCCTCACTACCATTGTATTCCGATACCTCAACCTGCTGTTATGCCTGCCGGCATTGCTCTTTGGCGCAAGAGAATTTTTTGTAAATGCGGTACACAGCATTCGTCAGAGAATTTTAAATATCGATGCACCTATCGCCCTCGCTATCACTGTGGCATTTATACGCAGCGTGTATGAAATTGTTTCTAATACCGGCGCCGGATACCTCGACAGCATGACCGGCATCATATTTTTTATGCTGATAGGAAGAGCGCTGCAAAACAAAACCCATGCATCACTGAAATTCGAAAGAGATTTTCGTTCTTATTTTCCCATCTCTGTAAACACTATAGAAAATGGCAAGGAAAAACTCACTCCCATCCAGGATATAAAACCCGGCGATATTCTTCAGCTTCAGCACCTGGAAATTGTGCCGGTAGATTGCCTGTTGAGCAAAGGACAGGCTCAGATCGACTATAGTTTTGTTACGGGAGAAAATGAACAGTTGCCCTTAAAACATGGCGAATTAATTTACGCCGGCGGAAAAATTACCGGCAGTGGTATTGAAGTACTGGTAACAAAAGCTTTTTCGCAAAGCCGCTTTACGCAGCTTTGGAACAACGATGCTTTTAAAACAAGGGAGAAACCGCAATACTCGTTCATCACGGTGATCAGTAAATATTTTTCCATCTTCCTGTTATTGCTGGCATCTGCTGCGCTGGCCTACTGGCAATGGCAGGGCAATCCACAAAATGGATGGAATGCCTTTACCGCCGTGCTCATTGTTGCCTGCCCCTGCACCCTGTTGCTGGCAGCCACATTTACCCATGGATTCGTGATGGAGCTGTTTGCACAAAAAGGATTTTTTATTAAAACAACGCATAGCCTGGAGCGGCTTGCCGGGGCAGATCATATTGTGTTCGACAAAACGGGCACCATCACCCATACCGGCGACAGGCATATTCAATAT
>CBFGLL010000331.1:0-3109 GCA_965649585.1 uncultured Chitinophagaceae bacterium
GTGTATATTAATTTAGACAGCAAAGATAAGTTTCATAGGATTATTTTCTAAGTGAATGTTGAAATTCAGGATAAAACAAGTAAAAAATTTACATTTGCAGGACAAATGACCTGTTTATGGCTAAATCAACCGTTTCAAAAGAACAAATACCAAGTGCCGCTCCCGCTATTGACAAAATGGACCTTGCCATCTTAAAATTATTACAGCAGAATGCCCGCATCACCGTAAAGGAAATTGCAGAGCAGGTGCACCTGAGTACCACGCCGGTGCACGAGCGAATAAAACGACTGGAACAGAGTGGGGTGATCAAACAATATGCAACATTGGTTGATTTTACAAAAGTGAAACGGGGGTTAAAAGTGATTTGTTACGTGTCGCTGAAAGAGCATAGTAAAAACAGCGGGTTAAAATTTATAAAAGCCATCAACGAACTGCACGAAGTGATAGAGTGTTACAACATCAGCGGTGAATTTGACTTCATGCTAAAAGTGGTATGCGAGGATATGAATGCCTATTACGATTTCCATGTAAACAAACTCAGCCAGATGGATAATATGGGCAATGTGCAAAGTGTGTTTGTAATGGGCGTGATAAAAGAAACCTACCAGGTGCTCTGGTAAATTATTTTAAAAAAAACTACAGCCTGCAATCATATTGTTTCTAGAATAATAGTAGTATTTTTCTATGATGGAGAGTGCAGCACTTCAGCGCCATTTATTTGCCCAGGTAAAAAAAGCAATTCCGGCTCATCTTAATATGGCGGATGAGTTAGCGGCTTTGCTCAATGTGAGCGCCGACAGCGTGTACCGCAGGATGCGTGGTGAAAAAGAAATTTCGCTCCACGAACTGCAGGTAATCTGCAGCCGGTTCAATTTATCATTAGATGCGCTGCTACAACTGCAGTCGAGTAGCGTCCTCTTCCATGCATCAGACCTTGCAAAAAAGGATTTTTCTTTTACGGAGATATTGCACAACATGCAGCAACAGCTTGCCATGATGAATAGTTTTTCCCAGAAGCAAATGTGGTATCTCTGTAAAGACATGCCTTTCTGGCAATTTTATTTGTTTGATGCACTCGGTGCTTTTAAAACATTTTTCTGGGCCAAAACCATTCACCGGGATCCGGCACTGGCCGGAAAAAAGTTTTCGCTTGGCATGGATTTCAGCGAACAACTGCAACTCGGTAAAGCATGTGCAGCTTTGTACCAGTCAATACCCTCCATTGAATTGTGGAATTTAGAAAGTGTTAACAGCACGCTTAGCCAGGTAAAATTTTGTATTGAGTCGGGTGGGTTTGCCCATGAGGATGATATAGCCCTGGTGCTGGATGCATTTGAAAATACCATTGATCACCTGGAGCAACAAGCCGTGAAGGGATTCAAATTTTTGCCGGGTGATAACAGGCCCATGGCAGAGCTGCAATTTTACGTGAATGAGGTGGTAATAGGCAGCAATACCATCATGGCAACGCTCGACGATAAAAAAATCGCATTTATTCCTTACAACGTTTTTAGTTTTTTGCATACCATGAATGACGGGTTTGTAGATGCGGTATTCAGGGGCATGGAAAATCTTCGAACTAAATCTACTCTTATCAGTGTTACGGGAGAAAAAGAGCGAAACCGTTTTTTTGAACAGTTGAAAACAGAGGTGAACCTGGTGAGAGAACGGAAGTGGTGAAGGTAGTAGTGATTTGAGCGAACGAGCCTTAGCGTAGAAAGGCAGCTGAATTGCCGGAATACCGTGCATCCTAGTACGATCTATCGACGATGGTCTAGGGACATCTACAAATAAATATCCTCAATCAAAAAAAACTCATCTTCTTTATCCTCATGCAAAGTGATAGCAAGCACATCAAATTGTAATTGAGCCCAGCGTTCATCCTGGTACATATATTCTTCTGCAGCATTGATGAGGTACTGCATTTTTTTATCGTCAATGCCTTCTTCGGGGTGACCCAGGTAATCACTGGTACGGGTTTTTATCTCAACGATATGCAGGCGTTTTCCTTTGTGGGTGATAAAATCAATTTCCCAGTTTTTAAACCGCCAGTTTTGGTGTAAAATAGTATAGCCATTTTGCTGCAACCATACTGCTGCCAGGGCTTCGCCTTGTTTACCGGTATGATTGTGAATAGCCATATGATAAATTTAGATGATTGATGCGGGCGGGATAAAAAAATGTTTGCCTATTTTTGCCCGACAAATAAAAAATAGATGAAACAAAATACTTCGATGCTGCTGATCGCAATTGTGCTGATCGTGCTGGCTGCCTTATCCCGTTTGGCATTTTATCCTCACAATTTTAGTTCTGTAGTTGCCATGGCATTGTTTAGTGGTGCAGTGATCCAGGATAAAAAACTGGCTTTCCTCATGCCCCTGCTGGCAATGCTGCTGGCAGATGTATTGTTTGAGGTGAGCGGCCTTGCACAAGGGTTCTGGGGCTGGGGCCAGGTGATAGGTTACGTGATATTGGCACTGATCACCGTATTTGGTTTTGCTTTGAAAAAGATCAACCCTGTTAACGTTGCTGCTTTCAGTATCTCCTCTTCTTTATTATTTTTCTTTTTGAGTAATAGCAGTGTGTGGATCTTTGATACCACAACCTATGCTAAAACTTTCAGCGGCTATATAAGTTGCATGGCGGCAGGTATCCCTTTTCTTTGGAAGGCCCTGGCGGTTGACCTGGTGTTTAGCGCTTTGTTTTTTAGTGGTTATGTGGCATTGCAGAAATATGCATTTAGTAAGGCCCAGGCTTAAAAGTTTATCCTAATTAAAATTTTATAGATCCTCCTGGTTTCGGGAGGATTTTTTATTTGGAAGATTCTCCACCGGGCAGGAAGAAATTTTTTTTCGCCACTAAGACAGGAAGGCAGGAAGGGGCACGAAGAAATAAGTTTGAACCACAACGACAGGAGGAAATAAGTTTGAGCCACTAAGACACGACGGCACAAAGGGGCACAAAGGAGAACAAGAAGTTTGAACCACAAAGGCACAACGACGCAGCGGAGCACAACGGGGGAATGCAGTTTGAGCCACTAAGACACGACGGTACGAAGGGGCACAAAGGAGAAAAAAGAAGTTTGAACCACAAAGGCACAACGATGCAG
>CBFGLL010000332.1:0-3105 GCA_965649585.1 uncultured Chitinophagaceae bacterium
CAGAAAATGAATCATACCAACTCGACATCACATCATTTTGCGCTATTTTATCAAACGCCAGCTGAATCGCTTGCCGGTAGGTTAATAATTTAATTCCCAACTGCTGTGCGAGGTTATTCGGCTCCGCTAATACGGGTACCCGCATACTATTTACCAGGTTTTTTGCAAGGGTGTAACTGGTGGACGTGATAAAATACAACCAGTAAGAAGACAGGCGGGGAGTAAGTACAGGTATGGTGATGATACGTCGCCTGAGTTTTCTTGCAGCAGCGTATCCCAGTAGCATTTCTTTGTAGGTAAACACTTCTTCACCCGCAATATCATAATGTTTGTTGAAAGTAAAATCCTTGTTTAACACACCCATCAAAAATTCAATAACATTACGGATGGCAATGGGTTGGCATTTGGTGTTCACCCATTTGGGTGCAACCATTATGGGTAATTTTTCTACAAGGTCACGAATAATTTCAAAGGAAGCACTGCCGGATCCTACGATGATCCCTGCTCTCAATGCGGTGAGCGCATAACGATCACTTTTTAATATGTCTTCTACCGCCTTCCTTGACTGGAGATGCTTTGATAAATGCTGATCATTCACGATGCCGGTTAGATAAATCACTTGCCTGGCTGCGGTTTGTTCAATAGCTTTTTTAAAATGAAGGGCCGTGGTTTTTTCGGCTTCTTCGAAATCTTTCCCTGCATCGGCCATGGAATGTAAAAAGTAATAAGCGGCTTCTATATCAAAGGGGATTTTATCAAGGGTTGCCGGCTGTAAAAAATCGCCGGTAATGATCTCCAACTTTCCATGTTCATTGTCGAATTTGTTGGCCTGCAGCCTATAGGCATCCCTCACAATACAAACAACGTGATGGCCTTCTTTCAGCAATTGTATCAACATTCGTTTGCCAATATACCCTGTGGCGCCTGTGAGCAGTATCTTCATTGTTTATGGTTGTTGCAAATGCCAGGGCACGAACCTATCAAATTGGATCGGTGCCCGGCTCATAAAAAATATAATCAGTGGCAATGGGTTCTATACCCGCCTGTTTTAATTCCATTGCAATCTGCGCCCTGTGGTAAGTGCTATGGTTAATTACATGAAACAGGATATCTTCCACACGCCGGTTATAAGCCTGGCCTTTTGTGTTTACATAATGAATCATTTCCTGCAGCTCGTATGTATCCAAAATCAACAACGTTTTTTCATAGTTTGTGGTATTAAAACTTTGTAGCACCTGCAGGGAATGTATATCCCAAACGCCCACTGAAGGCGGTTCTGCAGCGATCCTGCTTGTCCAGATACTCTGTGCATTTAAGATATGGCTATACAGCAACAACCCTTTTTCTGGAATGGCTTCTCCCACTGTACTCAACAACCGGAATATTTCACGATTGCATTGATCATTATAATTGATTAGTTTTCGGAAGAATCCTTTCATAGTAAAAATTGCTTCCACAAAAGTATTATTTACCGGTATAAGTTCACTATTCAAACAGTGCTTTGCTTGGAGCAGGATCTCAGGAATGCATAACATAGGCCAGCGAGGAAAATATTTTATCTGCAACTAAGGTTTTGTTGACCCTGTACCTAATTCTTTTACAGGTGCATTTCCAGTTTCCACTTCTACCTGCCTGGTGGTAACTGCATAGCGGCTCGGCCTTATCTTTCGCCCGAATTTGAGTGCCCATGCCCTGGTGAATTCTGCGCCAATGTACAGGATGATGGATGAATAATAGATCCATATCAGCAGCACCGCCAATGAACCAGCTGCCCCGTATGTGCTTCCAATATCAGTGCCCGTTACATACAACGAAATAGCATACTTGCCCAGCATAAATAAGAGGGCTGTAATAAATGCGCCCATCATCACATCTTTCCATCGAATGCTCGCATCTGGAAGCACTTTAAAAATTACGGCGAAGATGAGCATGCTGATGCCAAGGGTGAGTACCATGTTGAATATGTAAAATAAAACCACGGCAACATCGGGATACATTTGCTGCAACTGATTGCTGAATCCTTCTACCAGCCCGGTGATGGCCAATGATACCAGCAATAAAAATCCCAGGCTGATGATGACTGAAAACGACAGCAGGCGGTTTTTGATCATTTTAAGCCATCCTTTTTTGGGTTTTGGTTTTAAGCCCCAGATGCTGTTGATAGAATCCTGTATTTCGGCAAATACTGTAGTGGCACCAATGAGCAGCGTTACTACACCTATTACAGCGGCGATATTTCTTTTTCCCGCCAGTGCTGCATTTTTAATGAGTTCTTCCAGTTGTTGGGCCGTATCAGTCCCCATAAAATTACGGAGCACTCCATACACTTCTCCTTCTACTGCTTCTTTTTCAAAAAAGAAACCGGCGAGCGAAATAATGACCACCAGCAGCGGCGCCATACTGAATACGGTATAATAGGCAAGCGAACCACTCAACTTTGTGATCTTGTGCTCTGAGAAACCGGTAAAAGTTTCATTTATCAATTGCCATGCTGCTGTAAAAAACTGTTTCATCGGCATATCAAAAAAAGAGTAACAATATTCAGTCCATTTAGGACAGGGATGAAACAATGGTTATAAATGCATCGTAGTTTATTCTGGTATCCCGTTTGGTAATATGTAATAGTTAGTATGTGAACAAAGCAATATTCCCCAAAAACAATTTATGACCACGGAAACCTGGATAGGATTAGCAGCGAGTATATTCACGGGCATATCCATGCTGCCCCAGCTGATTAAAATTTACAAAGACAAAAAACCGTCAGACATTTCATGGATCATGCTGCTGATGCTCATCGCCGGGCTCGCTTTATGGATATGGTACGGCATCAAAAAAGATGATTATCTCATCATCATATCCAATAGTTTTGCCTTACTCGTCAATTTAAATGTGGTGATTCTAAATATTGTTTTCCGGAAGAACAGGAAAGTATAACACAACCTGCGTAACAGTGCGGGCTTTAAAGGCCCAACTGCTTTTTTTCTATAGCAGCTTTATAGCAGCTCTATAGCAGCTCTATAGCAGCTCTATAGCAGCTCTATAGCAGGTCTATAGCGTTATGATCTTCCTGCGATTCGCCTGCAACCCGCCATTGAATCGTAGAGG
>CBFGLL010000333.1:0-3094 GCA_965649585.1 uncultured Chitinophagaceae bacterium
TTCGATTGAAGTTGCAGAAAACGTTTCGTACCCTGCCATTCAATACCGTTACGCTCTAAGCGATAGTATTAAAATGCTCGGCTTTGGTACTTCATCTGTTCCCGACTCCGGAACACTTATCAAAGGACTCTCCCTGGCTACCCCGGGTAATGTTGTAGGCCTTTGGTCAACTGTTGATGGAAACCTGGTAACACAAAGGCCTTTGGCTATGACGATCGTAGAAAATATCACTACATTAGGAAATACTACATGGACTACAGGCTTTGTTCCCGGTTATGATGTTACTACAAGAGCATGGAATACTATTATCCCGAATCAAAATGCAAATGGTGTGCGTTTGATACAGCAATTTGATTTAAGAACAGGCGCAGTGATCGGGTGTAACTCTGATGCGGATGGTATCTGGCCATCAGGTGCCAACACCGTGAATCCAACGGGTGGATCAGTTACACCAATCCAAATTACAGTAGGCGATGCACCATTGAATGGAGGTACTTGTTTTGATATTGTATTACCGGTGAACCTGAGCAAATTCTCTGTTCAAAAATCGGGCAACAGCACCAGGATCTTCTGGACAACAGAACAGGAACTGAATACCAGCTCATTTGTAATTGAAAGATCAGTAGATGGCGGCCGCACCTGGACTGTGATTACAACCGTTGCAGCAGCCGGCAACAGCAGCAGCACGATCAATTATAACACTACCGACTTTAACCCTGCTGTTGGATTAAACCTCTACCGTTTGAGATCAGTTGATATCGATGGGCGTTTTACAACCAGCGATACAAAATCAGCTTTGTTTGCGTCAGCTACGCAGGTGTTAATCACCCCTAACCCAACTACGGATGTGGCTACAATCTATTTCAGCAAAACAAACAATAGCCTCACGCAGGTGGTGGTAACAGATATGAGTGGTAAAATGATAGACAATATCCGCACCACCGATCAAACCTACGCTTTAAGCGCAGCACGTTATGGCAAAGGAATGTTTATCGTAAAAGTAATCAGCGAAGGAAATACCAGCACGCATAAAATAATCGTGCAGTAATTTTTTCTTTCCAATAAATTCAAGAGCCGCCCAATGGGCGGCTCTTTTTTATAGCTGTTTTTCTGCACTGCCATTCCTGTGGCATATAGTCTCTTAGTTAGAGTTAGTTTTGCTAAGCTCATTCATTTCCATCACTTCCAATTTAAGTGTATCAGGCTTCTACCTTCATCTCTTCAATGGCAGTCATATGGTAAGCAATTCCCTCCATCACCCCTTCTGCAATGCTATTCTCCGAAAAATAAACGGCCTTGTTTTTCCTAAGTTCCTCCAGTTCTGCACTATAATTTGAAACCACGATTCCCCTGGCCTTTCCATTCAGCATGTCTTTATCATTACCCCCATTACCCGCTGTGATTATTTTATCCATCGGGTGATTCCATTTATAACTCAGGTAGCCCACCGCACTTCCTTTGCTCGCCCTGAATGGCAACAGGTCAAGAAACTTATTATCGGTAAGAAGTACTTTTGCTCTTAGTTTATGATCGTCGAGGAATTTGTGCAGGTTGGCCATATCATCTTCATCAAAATGCGCCTCCACATAATAGCTCAGTTTAAACGGCCACTGCGCATCTTTCTCCTGCAACCTGATACCCGGAAATTTTTTCAATGCCTCCTGGAGTTCCTTTCTCTTCCACTGGTAATCAATATGGCTGTCCCAACCTTTGTCGGGGATCAGCTGGCTGGTATAATAGATCTCTGAACCTGCAGAACAAATTAATACATCCGGCGCCGGCAAGCCGTATTTTTTGATAGCCTCTTCTGTGATGATCCTGTTGCGCCCACTCGCAATTCCAAAAGCCACCGTTTCCCTGTTCTGTTCTATCCAGTCGCAAAATTGCTGTAGCCCCTTTACCTCCGGTCCATCTACCAGTGTGCCATCCAGGTCGGTGATCACAAACCATTCCGCCTGCGCCATTTTTTTTCCGTAAGCTGTTTTATTTACAAAGTTGAGCGCCTTGTTATTTTTTTGCTCCAGCAAATTACCCAGCATCTCCATGTATTTATTGGCAAACGAGGTCCATGAATACAATTGATTAGATGCCAAAATTCCATTGGCAGAAAAATTATTCCAGAGATACTCATCGGCAATTATTTTTTTAAGCGCCGCAGCAATGGCTTTAGGATCTTCTACATCCACCAGCAACCCGTTTTCATTTTGCTCCAGTATTTCTTTTGGACCACCGGTAGGAGATGCAATCACCGGCAAACCACAGGCAGCAGCTTCCACGATCGTTAATCCAAAATTTTCTCCCGAAGTGGCATTTACAAACACCCCTTTTTTGCGGGCAGCCAACCTGTATATTTCAGGCACATCCAGCTTTGGATCATTTTTTTTAGGGATGGCCATTTTGCCGTACAGGTCAAACTTATCCATCAGCAGCAACAGGTTGGTCAAAATATCCTTTTCATCATCCGGCATTTGAGTAATGTCTTTTCTCACGCCCGCAAAAATGGCCAGGTTGGCCATGGCCTGTAATTCCTTATCTTCTCCAAAACACTGTATGATGGTTTCAAAATTTTTTCGCTTATCTGCCCTGCCGATCGATAATATCAGCGGCTTGGATGGATTGAACAGGAACCTGTCGATTTCGGAATTGATGCGGTAGATCGCCTGCTCCTGCTCCACCGACATACTGAAGGAAGGCATATCGAGCCGGTAAAAAGGATAAAAAACATCCTGGCTCACACCCGGCGGTATTACTTTAAATTTTGCCGAAGAAAAATTATCGTAATGAACGTATTGACTGTCGATTATATGCTGTGTGCTCACCACCAGCATGTCGGCTGTTTTTAAAACGGATTCTTCCGCTTTAATACGCCGGTGCATATTGAATTTTTCGTTGATCTTTTCTTCACTCATCCCGGACTGCAGCAGCAGTTCTTTTTTATTTCTCCCGAGTGAATGGCCCGTAGCAATAAAAGGGATACCAAATATTTCACTCACCTGGCTTGCCAGGTAATTACCATCGGCATAATGGCCATGCACCACGTCTGGAATATCCGATTCCTTTTCAATGAACCGTAATGTTTTGTCAACAAACTCAT
>CBFGLL010000334.1:0-3069 GCA_965649585.1 uncultured Chitinophagaceae bacterium
AAGATATTTACAAGAGTGGGTGCCAGTGATAACCTCAGTGGCGGCGAAAGTACCTTCATGGTGGAAATGAATGAAACAGCCAGTATCATTAACAATATCAGCAACAGGAGTTTGATCTTATTAGATGAAATTGGAAGAGGAACTTCCACCTACGATGGTATCTCCATTGCATGGAGCATTGCCGAATACCTGCACCAGGCACCGCAAAAACCTAAAACGCTTTTTGCCACGCACTATCATGAGTTGAATGAACTGGAAGAGCGATTTGAGCGCATCAAAAATTACCATATCACCAACAAGGAAGTGGGAAATAAGATCATCTTCCTGCGTAAGCTGGCGCCCGGCGGCAGTACTCATAGTTTTGGTATTCATGTGGCACGTATGGCGGGTATGCCTCCGGCTTTGATCAACAGGGCTAATGAAGTGCTGGCGCACCTGGAAGAAAAACACGGGGATCAACCCACCGATATCAAACAAAAACTCAAAGACGTGTCCTTGCCCAAAATGCAGCTCAGTATTTTTGACGCACATTCGGCAACATTTGAAGATATCCGGAATATTTTGGAAAATACGGATATCAACCGCCTCACCCCGGTAGAAGCCCTGCTCAAACTGCAGGAAATCAAGAACAAATTACACTAGCGGTTAAGGATTTTGGTATACTTGGCCATCATAAACAACCAAACCATTTGGTCCCTCAAACTCAACATCTACAGATAATAGAGGATTCGAATATACTGTTCCTATAATGTCGAATTGTATGTAGTGATAATTATTGATATGCCAGTGAACATGGTCAACGTTTGCTGATGAGTTATAGCAAAACTGATACTCCACTCCATCAATCATCACCCATCCTATTGTTCCCCCATGAAAGTGAGATTCACTAATTTTAGAATCTTGAAAAGAAAATGAAATAAAAATTAAGGAAATAAAAAAAAATGTTCTCATGTTAAGCTTATTAGTTTGTATGAAAAATATATTTTATTGTTTTATATAAAACTAGCATTTAAGCAGCATTATCCAAATAAGATTTGTCAACTTTGAATCAAATATGAAATCTTTCACTATATCTTTCCTTTGCCTCTTTACATATTTAAGCTCATGGTCCCAAGCATGTAGCTTACCGGGCATGACCCCCTCCAGCGCAATTCCTGTTTGCGGAACGACGCCCTTTTTGCAGCCAGAGATTGCATTGTGTTCTGGGCAAAACGTTGCCACCACGGGCTGTTCTGTGAGTGTTTCCTCTGATCGTTCATTCTGGTATAAGTTTACTTGTTATCAAACGGGTACTTTCGGTTTCGAAATCAGGGGGGTTTCTCCCTTGGACGATGATTACGACTGGGTGCTGTACGATATTACAGGGCGAAATCCAAACGATGTGTTTACAAATTCTTCCATGCAGGTTTCGATGAATTTGTATGGAAAGACACCAGGAAATACGAGTGCTCCATTTCCGAATAATCCTACCGGCACAAGGGCTGGTGCTTCAGGCGATGTGCATTGTGAAGGTGATATGAATGGCAATACTCCGTTCAACAGGATGCCAACTTTAATAGCAGGCCATAACTATTTATTAATGGTTGCCAATTATACGGTCAGCAACCTGGGTTATTCTCTCACATTTACTGGCGGTTCCGCCAGCATCACCGATCCCGTTTTACCAAAACTAAGCAGGGCATCTGCAGGCTGTGATGCAACACAGATCAGGGTAAAGCTCAATAAAAAAATGAAGTGCGCCAGCCTTGCGGCCAATGGATCAGATTTTACGATCAATGCCCCGGGCATTAATATTACGGCTGCATCGGGCATCGGTTGTGCAAATGGATTTGATATGGACTCTGTATTGATGACGCTCAGTGCTCCATTAGCACCGGGCAACTATAATATTGCAGCAGCAAATGGAACCGATGCCAATACTCTGTTAGATTATTGCGACAGGGCTGTGCCGGTAGGTGATAATATCCCCCTGGTTGTGCCTCCTATTGCGCCCACCCCCATGGATAGTTTAACGAGGCCGGGATGTGCTCCCAACAGCTTGAACCTGGTATTTCCAAAAGGCATTAACTGCAACAGTATAGCACCTGATGGAAGCGATTTTGTGATCACGGGTCCTTCTGCTGTAACCATTACCGCTGCCACGGCTAACTGTGTGGGTGGTTATGCTGGTGCAATCAACGTTCAGTTATCCGCTCCTATTCAACTGGGCGGAACCTACAGGATCACTTTACAAAACGGTAATGATGGAAATACGCTGCTGGATGAATGTGCCCTGCAAACACCCGCCGGATCATTTATTGATTTTGTTGTAGCAGATACCGTGAATGCAAACTTCACTTACAACATCGCCTATGGATGCGATAAAAATACCGTTCAGTACAATCACAACGGTGCTAACGGTGTAAACAACTGGCAATGGACTTTTGAAGGCCTGGGCAACAGCACACAACAAAATCCACTCATAACTTATACCGATTTCAGGGAAAAAAATATCAGGTTAATTGTTTCCAATGCTGTATGCAGCGATACTGCTGAAAGCTCCATCTTCTTCGACAATTTATTGATCGCAAAATTTGAAGGGCCGCAGTTTGTTTGTCCCAATGAACCCGTAACTTTTGTGGACCAGTCCGAAGGAACCATCAGCAATTACAACTGGACTTTTGGTAACGGAACCAACAGCACTTTACAAAATCCACCTGCACAAACATATATGGTACCCACCCGCACTTACGACCAGCAGGTGCAACTCATCGTCAGCAATAGTTATGGTTGTTTTGATACAGCCGTTCATATTCTAAAAGTAGTCAACAACTGCTACATCGCTGTACCGTCGGCATTTACACCCAATAATGATGGACTCAATGATTACCTGTATCCTTTGAATGCATACAAAGCAGTCAATCTTACTTTTAGTGTGTTCAATCGTTTCGGACAAAGATTATTCTTTACAAAAAACTGGCAGGAAAAATGGGACGGCAGTTTTAAAGGGCGGGGCTGCGACCCCGGAACTTATGTGTGGATGTTGCAATACACCCACCTCGACACAGGCCAAAAAGTTGAACAAAAAGG
>CBFGLL010000335.1:0-3062 GCA_965649585.1 uncultured Chitinophagaceae bacterium
CATGACCAAACTCTCCGTTAACATCAACAAACTGGCTACCCTGCGCAATTCCCGCGGGCACAATAACCCCGACATTATAAAAGCAGCGCAGGATATTGAGCGCTTTGGAGCGCAGGGCATCACGGTGCATCCCCGGCCCGATGAGCGCCATATCCGCTACCAGGATGTATTTGATCTTAAAAAAGTGGTAACCACAGAGTTTAATATCGAGGGCAACCCCACGGAAAAAAAATTTGTGGAGCTGGTGCTGGCCAACAAACCCACGCAGGTTACCCTGGTGCCCGATGCGGAGGGACAACTCACGAGCAACCACGGCTGGAACACCATTGCCCATGCCGGTTATTTGAAAGAGATCATCGCTGTTTTTAAAAATGCAGGCATCAGGGTTTCTATTTTCGTGGACCCCGTGCCGGAACTGGTGGCGGCGGCAAAAGCCACGGGAACTGATCGTATTGAACTGTACACAGAAGCATTTGCAAAAACCTATGCAGCAGGCGAACCCCGCAAAGCCATTGAGCCCTACCTGGCGGCTGCAGCGGTAGCCAATGAGCAGGCACTGGGCATCAATGCCGGCCACGACCTGGATTTAAATAACCTCAAATACTTTGCACAAAACATTCCGCAACTGCTGGAAGTATCCATCGGGCATGCCCTTATTTGTGATGCCATTTACCTGGGTTTGGAAAATACGGTACAGCTGTACAAACGCTGCCTGGCGGGTTAAGTGGTTGTAGCTTTTTTATTGTTAAAACAGGGTACAGATCAGCAGGTCTTCTGGCGTTTATTCGGTACCTTTAGGGCAATAAATTAGTTCACTAAAAACAACGTTATGTTAATACAAATTAATACAGACAGGAACATTGATGGAAGCGCAGAGATGATCGCTCATTTTACAGGAGTAGTAAAAGAACAACTAAGCAGGTTTGAAGAAAATATCACCCGCATGGAAGTGCACCTGAGTGATGAAAATGCTCACAGGGATGCTGGCAGTGATAAAAAATGCGTGCTGGAAGCAAGGCTGAAAGGAAAAGATCCTATCGTGGTAACTACCACAGAAGATACCATTCATAAAGCTGTGAAACTGGCAGCAGAAAAAATGTTTCTTACACTGGATAAAATCATTCAAAAAGAAAGAGTTCAGGGTTAGGTTTTTTAACCACACAAAAAAAGTCGCCCCGATGTTATCGGGGCGACTTTTTTTACCTGGATTATAACACGGTTATTTTATGATCTGTGCCAGCTTTGCTTCCAATGCCGGACCACGAAGATTTTTTGCCACCACATTACCCTGCGGATCTACCAAAAAGTTTTGTGGGATACTGGTGATGCCAAATTGCGCTGCCACTTCATTGCCCCAACCTTTGAGGTCACTCACATGCAGCCAGCCCAGGTTGTCGGCCTTGATGGCTTCTAACCATTTATCTTTGGACTTATCTAATGACACACCAAATACGGTGAAGTTTTTATTTTTAAATTTATTGTAGGTAGCCACCACGTTAGGATTTTCCTGGCGGCATGGACCGCACCAGCTGGCCCAAAAATCTACCAGCACATATTTACCACGGTAAGAAGAAAGACTGATCATTTTTCCATCAGGATCTGCCTGTGAAAAATCTGCCACGGGTTTACCCAGCGGGATCTTTTTATTATCCGCTATCATTTTTGCGAGGTAGCTGCCGATGGGGCTGCCCTTTACATTAGCATCAAGTTTAGAGAACATTTTTTCCAGCTGCTCTGCATCTTCGTTCAACTGGTTGTGGCGAAAGATAGCAAGCGGCGTGATATAAGCACTGGGATACTTGCTGATAAATTTCTCCAGGTCGGCAGAAGCCTTTTTAGCTTTTGCTTCGTTTGTTTCGCTGCCGGCAAACAAACCTTCGTTTGGCTTAATGATGGCCATTAATTCTGCAAACTGATCATGAGAGGCAGAACCTTTTATTTGTGCCGTTTCAAATCCTTCTTTGGTACCTGTAACGGTGATCACGCTATTGTCGAGAAAAACATTCAAATAAGGTGGCTGGGAATTGATTGAAAGCACTTTAAAATCGGGGTAAGAAATTTTACCTTTTAATGTAAACTTTTCACCAACAACCGTAGCAGTAGCTTCTGCCGCTCCATTATTAGGATTCAATAAACTGATGGGAGTATTATCGGGAATACCGGTAATGGTACCGTTTATTACAAATTCATCCGCAGCTTTGGTAGGTGTAACAGATACAACATTGGAAGATGTTGCCGTGGTTTGGGCAAAACTGATAGCTGGAATTGCTGCCAGTAAAAGCAAGTATTTTTTCATTTTTGAGATTTGTTGTCGCAAGTTAATTTTTTGTAAGGAATTAAATATCGATATATAAAATTATTAACAAGCCTCAATTTGCACGAATGGCTTTTATAAAGCTTTGGGTGGCATCATCAATATTTGTTGCATCCATAATATGTTTTATATAAGCGGTGCCGATAATAGCGCCGGAAGCATACCGGCAGGCCAGTTGAAAGCCGGCTGCATCCTTTATTCCAAAGCCGATCATTAACTTATTGTGAAGTGGCATAGCTGCCAGTTTTTCAAAATAAGGCACAGAACTTTCCAGTTGATGGCTACTACCGGTTGTGGACGCACTGGATACCACGTATAAAAAACCGCTGCTTAATTTATCGGCCTGTTTAATGCGTTTTTCGGAACTGGAAGGGCTCACTAAAAAACAGGTGCCGATATCATATTTTTTAAAAAGGGGCTGGTAATATTTTTGATATTCATAAAAAGGCAGATCCGGTATAATGACTGCACTCACCCCGGCCTGTTTTGCTGCGGCACAAAATTTTTCCATTCCAAATTGAAGTACCGGGTTGATGTATCCCATCAAAATGATGGGGATCTGCAACTGCGTTTTGATGGATTCCAATTGCTCAAAAAGTAATGACATATTCATTCCGTTGGCAAGTGCTGTTGCACTGCTTTGCTGAATGGTATCTCCATCTGCAACAGGGTCGCTATAGGGCATGCCTATTTCTACCATATCAGCACCGGCCTTTTGTAATGCAAGTATCACTTCTGCTGTGCTATG
>CBFGLL010000336.1:0-3026 GCA_965649585.1 uncultured Chitinophagaceae bacterium
AGATTGGAAAACTGCCAGCATCGCCAACAGCACACTGCAGCAAACAGTTTCGGAACTCAGGCAGCAGCCGGGCAAAAATGTACTTGTGTGCAGCCGCAGTTTAATTATTCAACTAATGAAACTTAACCTGCTGGATGAATTGCAGCTTTGTGTGTACCCGGTGGTAGCAGGAAAAGGCCTCACACTATTTGATGATACAATAGAAAGAACGCTACTAAACCTTGTGAAAACAAAAACATTTAACAGCGGTGCTATCGTTCTATACTATCAGCTAAACGGGTGACAGAATAGCAAGCTTCAAAAGAAAGTTTTGGAACCTTTTTTCCGATCGTATTTAAACTGCAAGCACTTCTTAGGGATAAAGCAGGTATTTTTTCCGCATCTCTTTGTACTGCGACAATGCAGGTTCCCAGCTTGAACGGATGGTTTCTTCGGATGCCCCGTCAATAATCTGCTGGCGAAACAAACCGGAACCTATTTGTATTTCTATATTGTTCATTTGATTGCTGAGTTTAGAATCAAAGAATTTTTCTTTATGCGGATGGGCCTTGTACAATTCCATGATCCATTGCAGGTTTATTTTTTTGGATTGCCGCAGCAATCGGGTATCATAATTCCGCAGATCAAGGCCATAACAAACTTCATTCATAAACAAAGGTGTTTCTGCCATACCTTTTATTCCTGTGGGGGTGTAGGAGAATTTGTAAATGCCTTTTAGTTCGGGACTGCCCAACACTGTAAACGGGTAATAAGTACCACGGCCATGGTTAAGGTACACGCCTTCGAACATGCAGGTGGAGGGATATAACAACACAGCCTGCGGCGTATTTAAATTAGGTGATGGATTCACGGGCAGCGTATAAGGCATGTCGTGGTTGTAGTTGGCCACGGGTATAATTTTTAAAGCACATTTCACTTTGTTTTGTAACCAGCCTTCACCGTTGGCCATCATAGCAAACTCCGCCACGGTGAGGCCATGCGCCATGGGGATGGGAAACATTCCAATACCGGATTTGTATTTCATATCCAGCACAGCACCATCAATTAAATAACCGTTGGGGTTTGGCCGGTCTAATATCAGCAGTTCTTTACCGCTCTCCTCGCAGGCTTCCATGAGGCGGGACAACGCATTGATGTTGGTATAAAAACGCACGCCCACATCCTGTAAATCATAGATCACAAGGTCAACATCAGCAAGGTCAACTTTGGTTGGTTTGTTTTTTTTACCATACAGCGAAATGATGGGAATTCCGGTGGCTTTATCCACTTCATCGCTTACATGATCACCTGCGCTGGCCTGGCCACGAAAGCCATGCTCTGGGCCAAAAACTTTTACCACATTGATGCCCGCTCTTTGCAGGCTGTCAACCAGGTGTGTTTTGCCGATGATGGATGTTTGATTGGCCATCATAGCCACCCGCTTGCCCCGGAGGTAATCAAAATATTTTTCCGTTTGTTCGGCACCTGTTTTTATGGGCCCGTTTATAGCAGGGTTGGAGGCGCTCGTTTTTTGTGCGGAGCTGCAGCCCCAGGAAAGTATAACCGTAACAACAAACAATACAAATCTCATACTGTCAATTTTGTATAAATATAGCAAGAGGACACTTAAAACAGTTTCACAGTATGATTCAATCAATTATCGGGCATAAAAAACAACCCGTTTAGTTGGGTGGGAAACATTGTTAAGTTTATTTTAGTAGAGAAATATTTACCTGGGAAAATGTTGGAAGACAATTTGTTCCGGCCACAGAGTTTCTTAAACAATACAAGCCCCGCATGATGAAATCGATTTCTCCCCTGGCAACAACAAACCTGCGTCAATACTTATTTACAGTTTTGTTTTGCATGCCATGGCTTTTTACAGCTGCTCAATTTGCTGTAGTGAAAGATGCCGATGGTTTTTGTAATGAGCGGTTTGCTGCAGATATCAATGCACGGGTAACTGATACATTGAAAAACGGAACTTTTGTATACTGTTTCGAAAAAACAGCCAACTGGGTGAACATTGATTATACAAAAAACAACGAGGAGCGAAGGGGTTACCTGTACCACGACAGGCTGGCGTTAGCAAACAATTACGAGGAAATTCCGCTGCTCGGTTCTGCTGCAAACAGTATTCGTTTTGGTAAAGATTCCGTGGGCGTAATTGTTATCCAACAAAAGTTCAACAAAGGCAAACACCGTTTTTCTTACTTCAAAGATGCCGAAGGCCAGTTGGAACTGATAGATGGCTACCCGATCTGGGGCACAGATGGTGGTATGCCCCACACCGAATACAAATCCATCACGGTGAACCTGGGTCAAAAAAGAATTGTATTACCTCCCACCGCATTGCGTAGCTTGTACGAGCCAAGACTGGCTGATACCCAGGTTCATTACGACAGGGCAAATAATACCGTGTACATCCAATCATCCAACAGCGATGGCGCAGGATATTACCAGGTTATCTGGAAAATTGAAAACGGGGTTTACAAAGAACGATTTATTGCATACGGGTTTTAGTAGCGGCGACACCGAAGTTTGGAGCCTAGTTTTGTCGTAAACTCCCTTTTTATTGGCGATATCCTCCCCTGCTATTTTTTTACTCCCTGGTTAATTTTGTTAGCACTAATTCCAGCAGCGTGGCAAGCTTACATCCCTACATTTATTTTAATGGTAATGCAGCAGCCGCTTTTGCATTTTACAGATCGGTGTTCGGTACGGAGGTTTTGCAGGTAAAACGGTATAAAGAGATTGCGGGAAACGAAATACCGGTCACAGCCAGGGATGCCAACCGGGTGCTGCACATTGCTTTATCCATTAACAGCAATTGCTGCCTGCTCGGCAGCGATGTGATGGAACTGATGGGCAGGGTAAATGAAAAAAACCACCGCAATACCATATTTATCAATGCCGGCAGCCGTGAGGAGGCAGACATGTTATTCAATGGCCTTTCCCAAGGGGGGAAAGTAGAAATGCCCATGGCCGTGGGGCCGTGGGGGGCATACTTCGGCATCTGTGCTGATAAATATGGCGTGCAGTGGATG
>CBFGLL010000337.1:0-3019 GCA_965649585.1 uncultured Chitinophagaceae bacterium
GAATTGATGGGGCTTCCCAGGTTAATGGGTTGTTGCCATTCCCCATTTTCCCTGAAGCTGATGAACAGGTCCACTTCACCCCAACCTGATTTACCAGTAGAAAAATAAAGCAGGTACGATTCATCTGCAGCGATGAAAGGATTCGACTCCCTTTCATTTACATCATTGATAACCAAAGGAAGCGCCACCGGTGCCTGGTAAGCTCCATTTACAAAAGCCGACATATAAATATCCGTCATGCCATTTGTTGCGATGGTGAAATACATGTTGCCATTACGGCTCACCGAACTGTAAGATTCAGAAGAATCAGAATTGAGGGTATTGCCGAGATGGTATGCCGCCGACCATCTGCCCCTGGATAGTTTTTGCACAGCCCAGATATCAAATCCTTTCCTGCCCGGTTTTCCTGGCACAGGCCGGGTCGATTGAAAATAAATTGTGTTACCATCAGGAGAAAACATCGGGTCAATATCTTTCCATTTTCCGGCTGCTGCGCCTGCTGAAAAAGCAGCCACTCTTTTGTTTTTGATCTTACCTTTTTTAACAGTTGCTTCCATCACTACCAGGGTGTCTCTTTTGCCGCCATTCGACTGCACCCACAAAGCATGGTCAGAGGTTGGTGAAATCGTGAGGCCAAATACAGCATCATTTGATACGATGCCTTTATGAAACATGACCGGCTGTTCCTGGGCAAACAAAACATTGCTGCAGCAACATAAAAAAAGAGGAATGAAAAACTTCATTCCTCAAAATAAGAGGCACCAGCCGCAACCCGCCATTAATAATGATGGCTGGTTTTTATAGATTCTGAAAGGATCAAAAATTCTTTTTCTGCACCTTATCATGTATGGCATTGGTTTCCATCAAAGCGGCAGAACCATACCATTTTACATACACGGCATCCAGCAAACCTGCTTTTACCGCAGGGTCTGTTGACACCCATGCCTTAGCATCTTCCACCGATCCCGTGTTCATGATAAAAAGACCCCTGTACTTCAGATCATTTTTTCCGAAAGGACCGGCCACCACCAGCCTGCCGTCTTTTGCAAGCAGGTCCATATTGGCCATATGTCCTTTAAAAAGACTGTCCACCGTTTTTTTCTCTGTAATGGCAGATGGGCCCGTGGTAAGAATTACCAGCACGTATTGTTTCATACCATAATCATCGGCACCTACTTTTTTTGCCAGTACAGAATCGTAACCCGGGCGCTGGGCAATTGCAGCCACCGACAACAGCAGGCAACCGATAATGCTGAAGAATATTTTTTTCATCATGAGAATATTATTCTTTATTAAAAATTTGTTCTGCCACCCATGTTCATCATCAGCATGGTTTCTGCAATCATTTTTTGATTGTAGTTTAATGCAATTTCCTTGTGATTAACTGCATCGATGATGGTACCAATAAAGCAGAGTCCACCGGTGAGCAGGTACAGTATTCCCATACCTATTTCACCCACTAAAAAACGATGCACGCCTGCAATTACCACGAGCCCCAGCAGGCAGGTAAGTAAAATCATCTGGGGATCCTTGCGTTTGGTGCGGTAGATCATACAAAACTGGTGGATCTTATCATCACCAATATCTTTTACAATATTATTAATGGCGATCATCTCCTCGGGAGTGGTGTCGTACATCAACTTCATGAGGGTAGGGTTAATGCCATTGGTATTAAATTGTTCCATGTGCTTTACTATTTAATTGTTTTTTAGTGACGATAATACTATAAATGCGATGCAATAATATAAATACTGCTACAATTCCGAGCGGGTGTGCGGCTAAGGAAGCAGCAATATTCCCGTGAAAAAACCAGCTGATGGAATGTCCAAGCCCGCAGCCGGGACAAAAAGGAATGCCGAGCCGGTGAAATAAACAAAGGCTTTCCTCTCCACGGGCTGCTGGGTTCACGAATGCAAGCAGTATCAGCCCGCAACTCCAGGCGATGGCTTCAAAATACTGTCGGAAAAAATATAGCAGCCCTTTTCCCATCAGGTTTTTTTTCTTTTAAAATGATAAGGAAATTCTTTCCAGGTCCCTTTCACGTTGCCGCCAATGCTGGCTTCCAGCGTGTTCATGTTTACCAGCTGGTACCTGATCTGCGTAGGAAAATCGTGGTTTTTATTCTCGAAAATATATTGACCGTTGGTTATTTTCTGCAATGTAAATACCACGGGGTTTCCTTCGTTTTGAGAAACAGTGGTGGGTGTGTAAGTAATCACACCATTTAAAAACCACAGCTCAACCGTTTCCTGCGGAATAGAATCGGTTTCGGAAATCAGGTAGCTGTATCCATTCATCGTGCTGTCGCTGGTCTTGCTCCATACCTCGTGTATCACTCCTTTTTTGGTCTCAAAAGTCCAATGCCCAAATAGATTATGCAATGGTTTAAAATCATCCATAGTAAACTGTGCGAAGCCATTCGCCCACAAAAACAGGAATAATATAAACAGCAGCTTTTTCAATTGGTGATTGTTGGTATAAAGTAACAAAATTATTCTGCATCCGGCAGGGGAATTACTTTGCCGGTGGTCAGTCAAGTATTTCAATGCCGTTTTTGATCCGGAATGGTTTTTTAAAAGCGGTCAATCAAAAACAACTAATCATCGTTTTTATTCAGCAAAGCATACATGTCCAGGCTGATAAAGCGGCCGTTTTTTATTTCGCAGTCCTTTTTCTTTCCCTCGTATTCAAAACCCAATTTTTGCAGGGTGGCAATACTGGCAGGATTATCATCCTCCGTTTCAGCATAAATGCGGTGAATATTCATTTCTGTAAACGCATACCGTATCACTTCCTGTAAAGCTTCTGTAACAAACCCTTTTTTCCAGTGCTGCGGCATTAGCCAGTAACCCAGGTCAATGCAGCGATGCTCCTTTTTCCAAAAAGGGAGCGTTACAACACCATAAAATTCAAGGTTGTCTTTTGAAGAGATGGCCCAGCAGCGGCCGGTATCTTCTTTTATCATATTGGCATACCAATCCATCTGCTCCTGTGTTGCCTGGAGCGTGGTATATTGTAC
>CBFGLL010000338.1:0-2994 GCA_965649585.1 uncultured Chitinophagaceae bacterium
CCGCTTACAATTGCAGTTTGTGCATTTGCTGCAAAAGCCAGGATGATGCAACTAATTGTTATTATTGATCTCATTTTATTGTTAATTAGGCAAAACTACAATGTTAGAGTATTCTAACAAAATAATATTCTGATAAAAGGTTCCACGGCCTACATTTGTATATGCATTCTTATACAGAAGAAAATTATCTTAAGGCCCTGTTTAACCTTGCCAACGAAAGGGGAGAAGTGAGCGCCAACGAGCTAAGTAAAGCGCTGGATATCAAGATGCCCACTGTAAACAGTATGATGAAGCGGCTGGCTGAAAAAAAGCTGGTTCATTATGAAAGTTATAAGCCTTTTCGCCTCACAGAAAAAGGCAAAAGAGAAGCAGGTCTTATTATCCGTAAACACAGGCTCACAGAAATGTTCCTGGTGCAGGTAATGGAGTTTGGCTGGGAAGAAGTGCATGAGGTAGCAGAACAGATGGAACACCTGGATGCGCCCGATTTTTTTGAAAAAATGGATAAGATGTTGGGCTACCCCACGATTGATCCGCACGGCTCGCCCATACCAGATAAGACCGGAAAAATAAACCTGAAACACTACGACAAATTAAGTGATTGCAAATCGGGTGACACCGTGAAGTTGTCTGCCGTAATAAACGGAACAGATGATTTTTTTAAATTTTTAAGTAGCCGTGAACTTCAATTGGGTGTACGCATAAAAATTAAATCCATTGAGGTTTTCGATGGCAGCATGCTGGTAAGTTATGGTAAACGGTCGGGAGAAACTTTAAGCCATACTGTTACGGAGCGTTTGCTCGTAGAAAAAAACTAAATACACTATTTCATTTCTTTATCATCTTCAATTTTCATGAAAACAGCGGCCAGGTTATTCATCGTTTTTTTATTTGCAGGGTCAAATGCTTTTGCGCAGCAGGCAAATTTTGCCCGGCTGGTAAACCCTTTCATCGGTACCGGTGGCCATGGGCATACCTACCCCGGGGCGAGTATGCCTTTTGGCATGATGCAGTTGAGCCCGGATACAAGGCTGGAAGGCTGGGATGGCTGTGGCGGCTACCATTACAGCGATTCCTTGATCTACGGCTTTTCCCACACGCACCTTAGTGGTACCGGTATTCCCGATTACTGTGATATTTTGTTGATGCCTTTTACAGGAGATGTAAAATGGAATAATAAAGAATATGCTTCTCCTTTCTCTCATAAAAATGAAAAAGCGCATGCGGGTTATTATGAAGTGTTGCTGGATAAACATAATATCAAAGCGGAGTTAACAACTTCTATTCGTTCGGGCATTCATCAATATAGTTTTCCTGCTGAAGCTTCCGAAGGAAAAGTTTTGATCGATCTTAAACACAGGGACGAGGTGTTGGAATCATCATTGGAGGTAGTGAATGATTATGAAATAAGAGGTATGAGGAGAAGCAAGAGTTGGGCACAGAACCAGGTGGTATATTTTTATTTGAAATTTCAACAACCGATCAAAGAGTTTGGCATCGCTGTTAATGACCATTTACAAAAAGGGACCAGTTCCGCAGAAGGAAAAAATATAAAATCGTATTTCAGCTTTTATTTAAAGGGGCAAAAAACACTGAAGGTTAAAGTTGGTATTTCCGGCGTAAGCATGGAAAATGCCCACATGAATCTTGATACAGAAATCCCCGGATGGGACTTTGACCTGGTAAAAACTAATGCTGAAAAAGCCTGGAACAAAGAACTAAGCAAAATTGAAGTGACAGGCGGAACAAAAGATGAACAAACTGTGTTTTATACAGCGCTTTATCATGCTTCCCTTAATCCAAATATTTATACAGATGTGAACGGTGAGTATCGTGGCACTGATAAACAAGTACATAAAGCCAAGGGTTTCACTAATTACACGGTGTTTAGTTTATGGGATACTTACCGGGCTTTGCATCCATTGATGAACATCATTAATAAAAAAAGAACCAATGACTGGATCAATACATTTTTAGCGCAATACAAATATGGAGGCATGCTGCCCGTGTGGGAATTGAGTGCCAATGAAACTTTTTGTATGATCGGGTATCATTCTGTACCTGTAATTGCGGATGCATTTGCAAAAGGAATTAACGGGTTTGATAAAGAACTTGCTCTAAAAGCAATGATGGATTATGCTGAAAGTGACCGATATGGATTAAGAGCCTACCAAACAAAAGGATTTATCAGTAACGACGATGATCATGAAAGTGCCAGCAAAACGATGGAGTATGCTTACGACGACTGGTGTATAGCGCAGTTTGCAAAAGCTATCGGTAATGATAGCGTTTATAAAAAATATTCAGGACGATCATTGAATTATCGAAATCTTTTCGATCCCTCTACTGGTCATATTCGTGGCAAAGTGCAGGGATTTTGGTTTTCGCCATTTAAGGCCGGCGAGGTTAATAACTTTTTCACCGAAGGAAATTCATGGCATTACAGCTTTGCGATGCCGCATGATATCAGCGGGCTTGAAAGGTTATTGGGAGGAAGACAGAATTTTGCAGTGAAAGCTGATGAGCTTTTTACGACAAAAGAAAAATTGAGTGGGCGTGACCAGGCCGATGTTACTGGATTAATTGGCCAGTATGCACAAGGCAATGAACCGAGCCATCATATGGCTTACTTGTTTAACTACGCTGGCAAACCCTGGCGCACCCAGGAATTGATTAGCAAAATCAATAAAGAGTTTTATTTGAATAGCCCAGGTGGATTGATCGGTAACGAAGACTGCGGGCAAATGAGCGCATGGTTTATTTTTAGTGCCATGGGCTTTTACCCGGTAACCCCTGCGAGTGGTATTTATGCATTGGGTACACCAGTGTTTGATGAAGTGAAGATGCATTTGGAAAACGGGAAAACATTTACCATCAAGGCAAATAATCTCAGCCCGCAAAACTTTTATGTGAACAGCATGCAATTGAATGGCAAGGATCATCCCAATACATTTATAAAAGATGAAGACTTTGTGAATGGCGGTGAAATGATCT
>CBFGLL010000339.1:0-2975 GCA_965649585.1 uncultured Chitinophagaceae bacterium
GTTTACGAACGATTGCGTTTAGAACAAAAGTTCGAAAACCTGGATGCATTAAAAGCCCGGCTCGCCCTTGATAAAGCTGCTTCCCTGCAGGCGCTCTATAAAATTCAATTATAAAAAAACCGGCCAAAAGGCCGGTTTTAACTATAAACAATTAATAATAATTGGATTTGATTGGATTCAAGGTCTTATGCGTAGGATATTCGATTTTAACGTTAGCTAAAAAGCCCGCCTTTCTTTAAAGGTTTAGTAGCTTCTCCCACTTTAAATCCATTATTGAAAACTTCGATCCTGTAATTTCCTGTTGAGAAATCGCTGTTTTGTTTCCAATCGAAGGTTACATTTTTTCTTTTGTTCTGCGTGTAATCAACGTCAAGTTTCTGTGTATAGAATTTTTGTTGACCATCCCTTGTACTGAATGTACCTGAACCCAGTGCTTCCACAGCTATCGGTGAACCGTCTGGCCCTGTGATACAAACATATACTTCTTTGTTTCCGCTTTGTGATAACAGGTTTTCAGCAAGGTCGAAGCTGATGCGCAGTTTATCTACTTTTTTAGCTGTAGAAGTAGTTTTTTCCTTACTGCCTTTTTCATTGATACCAACAATATTGAAGTTTGTAGCCTGCAATGTAGAACCTACATTGATAAGGTCTTCTTTTTCTTTAATTACCACAGTGGCAGAATCATAATCCCTGCGGGCAAGGTCTCTCTGTTGAGTAACAACGGCTTTTTCCTGCACCAACTGGATCTTTTGACCCTGGAGTATTTCAATCTGGTTTTTGTATCCTTCCACGTCAGCGTTGAATGATGCAATCAACCTTTTTGCTTCGCCTAACTCAGCTTCTGTTGCATTTGTCTTGTTTAACAGGGTTTGAATTCGAGCTCTTTTTTCTTCAATTTCCCTGTCTTTCGCTGTGATGGTACTGTCCATTTTTGAATTGGTAGATTTCAACTGGTCGTAGCGCATTGCTGCTTCTTCCAGTTCTTTCTGCAATTCATCTCGTTGTGTACTGGTAGATGCAATCAGGTTTTCCTGCTGTGTAAATGTTTCTTTGGTTTTATTTTTATCGTAGATGATATAACCCCAGGTACCTAACAATGCCACTACCAATGCGCCTGTTAAAATAGTACGCATGTTCTTATTGGAAGAGGGCTTATTGGCCTCCTGTTGGTTTCTTTCGGCTTGGGGGAGATTTTCGAATGCCATAGTTATTCAATTTTTATTATTTAATAGTTTTAAGTTCTTGAAAATTAGCAGCTTTCTTATTCAGTTAGAGTGAATATTTTTGCTGCAGTGTTAATTTCGACAACGTATTTTCCAAAACTGTGCCAAAAAGAATAGAGGCCGGTTTTACACGTTAAAAACTGCTTAAAAGCCAAAAATGAGTGTAGAAAAGATCATAAATGCCTGGAAACAGAAAAAATTCAAACCCGTGTATTGGTTGCAGGGCGAGGAAGATTTTTTTATTGACCAGCTGATAAATTATGCTGAACATGAGATATTATCAGAAGCAGAAGCCGGCTTTAACCTAACAGTAATGTATGGCCGGGACAGTGACTGGGCAACGGTGGTGAATGCCTGTAAAAGATACCCGATGTTTGCCGAGAAACAGGTGGTGATATTAAAGGAGGCCCAGCAAATGAAGGAAATTGATCAATTGGAGAATTACATTTCCAACCCTCTTACCTCCACCGTTTTTATTGTAGCCTACAAAGGAAAAGCACTGGATAAAAGGACTAAACTGCATAAAGTAGTAGATGCAAAAGCAGAAGTTTTCAACTCAAATAAAATAAAAGATTTTAAGATTGGTGAATGGATCAGCGACCTCGTGAAATCCAAAGGACTGGGCATATCACCCAAATGTATTGCAATGCTCGAAGAGCATATTGGCAACGACCTGAGCCGGATTGCCAATGAAGTGGATAAATTAACGCTGAACCTTGCTGCAAAAAAAACAATTGATGAAGATGATATTGAAAAATATATCGGCATCAGTAAGGAATACAATGTTTTTGAGCTGCAGGATGCTATTGCAAGGAAGGATATGCAGAAAGCCATGAAGATCATCAATTACTTTGAAAGTAATCCTAAGGCAGTGCCGATTCAATTAGCCCTGCCCGCACTGTATTCTTTCATCAGCAAAGTATACGCTGTATTTGGAATGAACGATCACTCTGACAATGCGCTTAAACCCTTGTTTTATTTTAATCCCACCTCAGTGCAACAGGCAAAAATTATGATGAAAAATTATGGGTATGGCGGCGTTGAACAATTAATACTGCTGCTGCATCAATATAATCTTAAGAGTATCGGTGTGGGTGATGCAGGTACCTCCGGCCCAACTTTGATGAAAGAGATGCTGGCAAAAATGATGTTGCCCGCCTAAAGAAGTGTATTGCTGAGTTTTTCATAGCCTTCGTCAATCTCCAGGTGCTTTCCATCGGCGGCAGTGGTGGCCAGTTCATCGCAACGGTTATTGTAAGGATTATCTGCATGGCCCCTCACCCACTTCATCTCAATTTTTAGTGGCCTGCTCAACTGGTAATACCGTTTCCACAGGTCAGGATTTTTTTTATCTCCTTTAAAATTGGTTTTTATCCAGGTGTTGAGCCAGCCCTTGCTGATGGCATTCACCACGTACTGGCTATCAGAATAAATGGTGATGGGCAGATCCGGTTTTTTTATCGTTTCCAAACCTGCGATCACCGCCATCAACTCCATCCTGTTATTGGTAGTAAGCCGGTAGCCTTTCGACAATTCCTTTTTGTGAGAACCACTCATTAAAATAACGCCATAGCCGCCCGGGCCGGGGTTTCCACGGGAAGCGCCATCAGTATAAATAACGATACTATTCAAATTCTTGATTTATTGGCAAACTATGTTAGTGTACATCACACCTGGAAAACGCCGGTTTTAAATTCGGGGATTTGGTTGTTTTGATCTGCGGCTTTTATGCCTTCGCTTATCAGCATCCTG
>CBFGLL010000340.1:0-2963 GCA_965649585.1 uncultured Chitinophagaceae bacterium
ACATTACGCACTAAGGCAACGCTCACGCAAGGAAATTATGGCTCGGTTTCGATGCCTACCGGTCAATGGAGATCATTAGGTAATCCTTATGCTTCTGCCATAGACTTTGCCAAGTTCCGCCAAAACAATACTTCCATTAATAATGAATTTTATCTATGGGATCCTAAACAATATGGCGAATATTCTGCCGGAGGATTTGTAATATTCATCTATGACATTAGCACCGGTACCTACACCCAGGTTCCAGATTTGCCTGCTACCACTTCTCCAAGTTTCCCAGGACCGAATCAGAGAATTGAATCGGGGCAAGCGTTTTACGTGTATAACTCCGGTGCAGCTGCAAATGCAAACTTTAGAGAACACCACAAAGAAGGATCATTGGGAAGAAATGTGAACCGCAATCCACCTTCCGACTTAAGCAGGATAAACGCCAACCTGTATGCAGTATCAAATGGTAATGATATCCCGCTGGATGGTACTTCTACCTTCTTCAGCGATATTTACTCTGATGCATTCGATGCAGATGATGCGGAAAAATTATGGAATCCATCAGAAAACTTTGCGCTGTTCCACAGGGATGGTAAGGAGTTGATAGTGGATGCCCGCAAACCTGTTGGAACAGGAGATACAATACATTTTGCAATGTATCCGACCAATTATGCTAACTACAAATTAGGATTCAAAAAAGTGTCTTTCGATCCAACCATTCAAATATGGCTCATCGATAAATACCTCGGTACAAAAACGCCTGTATTGGCCTCCGAGCTTGATGAGTATGCATTTAGCATTGATAACAATGCTGGTTCTTATGCAGCAGATCGTTTCAAACTGGTATTTAAAAACGCAGTGGCGTTACCGGTTACTTTCATCGACGTAAAAGCCATCCGTAACAGCGATCGCTCCATCAACGTACAATGGAAAGTAGCTAACGAGGTAAATATTCAGCGTTACGAAGTACAACGCAGTGCAGATGGGCTGAACTTTACGGGCATCTTGAACAATGATGCTACTAACAGCACCCATTACACGAAAACAGACCTCAGCCCGCTGGCCTTCGATAATTTCTATCGCATTAAAGCTATAGGTACAGCAGGGGATATCACGTACAGCAAAACCGTGAAAGTGTCGCCTGAAAAACTCGCACCTGCCATTGTGATCAGTCCAAACCCGGTGAAGAACGGGCAAATGAATATTCGTTTCTCTGATATGCCAGCCGGAACCTATACGGTGGAATTGGTAAACCAGGCAGGACAGTTGATGCATAGCGCTGCTGTTGTGGTACAACAAGCCAATATGGTGAAACCGGTATCGGTTCCAAAAATAACGATGGGTGTGTACCATGTAGTGATCCGCAATTCAAGTGCGGAAGCAGTACACCAGGAAAAGATTCTATTTGAATAACAGGATTGTGTGAATATCTACCTATAAGAGCGCCTTCGGGCGCTCTTTTTTTTCCACATACAGGCTTTAAATGTTAAGAAAAGCCGATATAAGTATTTGTTCCCGGTTAATTCGGAATTTACTATTGGTAAAAAATATATATTTGCCCACCGTTGTTAAATACCTGTCCTTAAATATCCATCTCGCCTACAAAAAAACCATTACACATTAAGGTGTAAGTGTCTGAAGCTGCGGTCTCCATACTGCATATGTTTCTTTAATTAGCAAATCCTCTGTTTGGGAGGAGGTGGGAGAGTCGTGCGTTTGAGACAACAAACCAGGTTTTAAAAAATTAATTGAGGATGAATAAATTTTTACATTTGAAAACTTCATCGGGAAGAATATTCAAAGTATGCGTTGTTACATGGTTATTTGTAATGCAGTTCAATACAACCTATGCTCAATGGTTAGCTAACCCTGTTGTTACTCCAAACCCGGTATGTGCGGGAAGTAATATCACCGTTAGTTTTACAGCGAAAAACGGTAACGGGACCCCGGACTATTTTACTTCTACCACCTGGTATGCAGTTTATTTAAGCAAGCCAGCTGTATTAGCACCGTTTGGTGACTCTACCGTTTATACCTACAATGTTCAATCGGCATCGACACCCCCGGCTTCCAGCAATGGGGCCGAGGCTCTCATTAGTTTAAGTTTGGCATTGCCTTCCAATCTTGTTGCTTCCAATAACTACAGCGTTTTCGTGTTACTTGGCTCACCAATCTCAACGCCAACCAGCCTACAAAGTGGAGCTGTGCGTAGTCCTGTGTTTACTGTTAATGCCACGTCCGGTGCGGCAGTAATTCCCAATACCACCATATTCAGAGATCAGTCTATTAACATCGGAACACTTTCAGCATCAATTCCCTTTAACACTTATTCATGGACATCTAACCCAGCTGGTTTCAGTTCAAACTCATATAACCCGGTTGTATCTCCAACACAAGCTACAACCTACACTTTGGTGGAATCAGCGGGAGCATGCGGTAATGCATCCAACTCCGTAACTATTTCGGTAAAAGATAACCTGCTAATCGAAAAGTCGGTTTCCGGTGCATATCCTGTTAAGCCGGGTGACCTGGTAACTTACAATGTTCATTATGCAAATCTCAACACGGGGTCTACTGCCCAGAATGTTATTATCAGGGACAGTTTGCCCGCAAGCACCCTGTTTACATATCAAACAGCAACCTCATCACCCA
Source organism: uncultured Chitinophagaceae bacterium (assembly GCA_965649585.1). GTDB lineage: Bacteria > Bacteroidota > Bacteroidia > Chitinophagales > Chitinophagaceae > Ferruginibacter. The sequence goes on from CBFGLL010000340.1 coordinate 2,641, forward strand.
CTTATACAACCATACCACCGCTTCTTTCATGGTCCACTATTTCGAGTATGGCCGCCGGAGCAACTGGTGCGGGCGATTTTACCGTCCAGGGGCGAATCGGCCAGCCAGGGACTGCTTTAGGGTATGATCCTCTGGGATATTACATTTCTTCGGGTGCGTCCACTCAAACCATCATCAACAAAGTTGCTATCCAAAACTCAATTACTCCTTCTGTTACCGATACTGCCACCATAGTTGTGTCCCAGTTCTGTGATATTGATATGCCTGTAAGAGATACCGGGCGAATTCATACTTCTACAAGCTCCAACTTCTTTTACCTATTG
>CBFGLL010000341.1:0-2962 GCA_965649585.1 uncultured Chitinophagaceae bacterium
TCAGCGGCTTTCTTTTTGGGCGTTTATTCTTTTACATTGCCCAAATGCCCACCACTCAATTTGACATCAAAAGGTGCTTCTTTTGTAGAAGTACTAGGTCTGAATGCTTTCAGGTTATTCGGCACTTATAAAATGGCATTGTTCTTTTTCTTTTCCATGTTATTAGGCGCTGCTTTGCAGTTAACAAATATGTATGGAGACACTTTCCTTTCCGATTTTGAAAGATTTCCCGAATACGCCGATTCTTTCGTTGTAAAATATTCTACTATCATCATGTCGATATCGCAGATATCAGAAACCTTGTTCATTTTAGCGATTCCATTTTTTCTTCGCAGGTTTGGTATCAAATACGTGATGTTATTCAGTATGCTGGCCTGGGTATTACGTTTTGGTTTATTCGCCTATGGCGATCCGGCGGCTGGCTTATGGATGATCATTCTATCCTGCATTGTGTACGGCATGGCTTTCGATTTCTTTAATATTTCTGGTTCCTTGTTTATTGAAACTTCTACCGACCATCGGATTCGTTCATCTGCACAGGGATTATTTATGATGATGACGAATGGAGTAGGTGCCATCATGGGCAGCCTGGTGAGCGGTTACGCCATACAAGCCTATTTTACCGATGCAGCTGGCAATAAAATGTGGCACGAGATATGGCTGGCATTCGCCATTTATGCCTTGATTATTGCCGTACTGTTTTTTATCTTGTTTAAGCATAAACATGATATTAGAGAGCTGGAAAAAGTTACACAGGCTTAACACTACAACCATGAAAGTTTTTTGTTTGGTAACATTCGTTTTATTGAGTTGCTCATCACTTGCGCAGGATAACAAAAAATTGTTTCCCTTTAAACCATTTGAACACGAATTAAACAAAACAATGATCAGCAAATACCTGCAGGAGCAGCAACAACCCTTGTATGCTGCGGGTGCCGCTGGTAGTAAGTTGCTAAATAAAAATATCCTCATCTTGCCGCTTGACAATATGCCCTGCAAATTGCTGGATGCCAGCAATTTTAATATGCCCGTTCTAAAACTACAAACCACCGGCTGGATACCGATGGTTCGTTAAAATATAATTTCAGAACATTATTAATAACGTTCATCATCATCTTTTCGGCTATGCAGGCTCAGTTGCACCCTCCAACCTTCAACAGAGTTGAGTAATTCAATTTGCGCCATAAAATATTTATATGGTTTTGAATCGCTGTCGGTTCTCAGCAAGCTGCTGGTGAATCGCAATGATTCCGTGGGTTCTTCCATTTCGCCACTCAATGAAATTTTTCCAAAAGCAGAATTAAATTTCAGGTTTTTTAATTGCCTGAAACTCTGGCGATAGACTTTTGCTGCTTCTTTAAAACTCTCCCCTTCGTACAGCAGGGCTTCAAAAGCTGCTGTGCTGTCTTCCTTTGAATGAAAGCGATAAATGAGTGAGTGGCTGGCGCCCGGGATGGCAATGGATGATTTAAATACATCTCGTCCTTCATCGGGAGGCAATTCATCTCCCTGGATGTTCCTGTAATTGTTTTGGAAATTTTCAGCAATGTTGGCTACGGCTCCGCTGATATTATTGCCGGACGGCAGTACCGTTTTAAAAAGTTGGGCTGTACTGTTCAGCGCAAGGCATAGCAGCACACCCGCAAGGGTTAATTTTTTTTGCATAGTTTCAGATTATTGGTTTGGCGCAAGATAAACCTGGCATGTTGTGTATCAACGGCCAAGTAATCCCCAGCTGTTAATAACCTATTTCAACATCACGCCGATGATCAAAAATGCAGCACACACAATGCTTAGCATCAACAATACAGGCCATATAAATTTCAGCCAGGCTTTCATATTGGCATTGCTGATGGCAAGGGCCGGCAGTATAACCCCGGTGGGAGAAATAAACCCTATGATCCCCATCCCAAACAAATAAGCATTCACAATTTCTCTTCCCGGTACGTTCACCATCATAGCCAATGAGCCCATGATTGGCATGGTTAACACAGCCATGCCGGAAGAAGAAGAAATAAACAGTGTGAAAACCATATACATCAGCATTAAGCTTACGATAAAAAGGGAAGGAGGCATGCCCGACACAAAATTGGCTGCGTTGTAAATAATGCTGTCACTGATATTGCCATCATTCAAAATTATGGTAACGCCCCTTGCCACACCAATAATAAATGCGACGCTCAGTAACCCCTCTGCGCCTTTAATAAATTGTGCGATAAATGCACCCTCGGGAATGCGGGCAATAAGTGCATATAAAATGGATGCTGCTACAAACAAAGCCGTCATCTCGGTAAGCCACCAATCGAGTTTTACTACCCCGAATATCATCATTGCAAAACTGAGGAAGAAAATACCGAGTTGTAATTTGTCATTCGTATTCAGCGGTTGAATAGATTCCTCCACAGGAGTTTTACTTGTAAAATTGTTTTGAGTGCCATACAACAATGATATGGTAGGATCTTTTTTTACTCTTTGCGCATACCGCACCGTGTACCATATAAAAATGATACAGGTGATGGCGAAAATGATAACCCGCCCGGCCAAACCATCTGTCCAGCTTATTCCTGCTGCGTTAGATGCAATGATGGTAGAGAATGGATTGGTGAAACTGGCCAGCGTACCCAATTGTGTGCCACCAAAAATTACTGCCACCGGAACCAGCAGGTCGTAACCGGCAGCTAAGAAAATAGGTATGAGTATCGCATAAAAAGCCATGCCTTCTTCTGCCATACCGTAGGATGCGCCGCCCAGTGCAAATAAAAATCCGAGGATGATGATAAGCCAGGCTTCCCGCCCTTTCATACTGCGTGATAATGAATTCACAGCTTTAATCATTACACCGCTTTGATTGAACAGTTGCATAAAGCCCCCAATCACCAGTACAAAAAGGATGATGTCAATGGATTCGTAAATGCCTTTTAAGGGTGCTTGTAGAATATCAATAAAGCCCTGTGGTTTTGAT
>CBFGLL010000342.1:0-2958 GCA_965649585.1 uncultured Chitinophagaceae bacterium
ATAAGTTTGCAGGCCTGCGTGAGTTCACCATCAATAAACTAGCAACAACTCCTTATAAAACCGATAAAGTTGTGTTAGAAGAAGTAGAAAGGATCGCAAAAACCGACAACAATAAAAAGGCGAAAGCGGCTGCCATCAATTTCCTTGTGAAAAATGGCGATGCAAAATATCTACCGATCTATAAGGCAGCCATTACAGATTCCTCATACACTGTGGCTGGTGCTGCTTTAAAAGGATTGGTTGCCGCAGACGCTGCCAATGCATATACGCTTGCGAAAACTTATGGCAAAGATGCAAAAGGCGCTTTAAGTAATGCGGTGATAGATATATTGATCGCACAGGGAACTGAGGCAGATTTCTATTATGTAGCAGATGCGTACCGCAATGCGCCCCTAAGCCAGGAAAAATTAATGCTGAATGATAAGTTTGCCAACTACCTGGTAAAATTGAATGATGAAGCAAAAATCAAGGAAGGAATTGACCGGATGCTCGAATTTAGAAATGCTATCCCGATGGCATACAGGGTTTATGTGGATCCATCATTTTCTGGTGCCTTTAGCAAGATCATAAAAGCAAAAGGAGCAAATATTGAGGCGTACGTAAAAGAGCGATTTAAATAGACTTTTATTTTAAACATTCAAAAGGGTGGCAATAAATTGCCACCCTTTCTTTATTTGAATGCTGGAAACATTATCAATTTTCTTTGCCGTAGCTGTATTCTCCTCCTACTCTGTTTGCTATGGCCTGTAATTTTCTCCAGTACTTGTCAGTCTTATAATAGAAGATTTTTTTGAAATCTCCTTTTGACGGGTTCACTGTATAGCCCAAAATATTTACATCAGAGTCACCTACATAACCCCAAAAAGTAACTTGATTATTGCTAATAGCAGCAAATGACCTGATGAATGATGTTCCGCCGATATTCATAGGATAAGTCGTAAGAGTATCGTATCTTCTATCATCCTTAACAATAAAATCTTCATGGACAAATGCAAGCCTAACCTTTTCGTAAAGATTATTTGTATCTGTAACAGTGACAATAATTCGTGTATCAAGGCTGCGTTGGGAATAACACAATTGACTATTGAGCAGAAGAAAAGAAATTATAATTATATGCATAAGCCAAAAATAAAGTAGTCAAATCGCATCTGGGTGTTTACCAGCTTCCACTTGCGCCGCCACCACCAAAGCCGCCGCCACCAAAACCCCCGAAGCCGCCACCGCCTCCGCCGCCGCCCCATCCACCGCCGCTACCTCCACTACTCCATCCGCCGCCTGTTGGCCAGAAAATAGGACCGTTGAGGCCTCTCGAACCACGGCGGCTCATAAATGTACCACCCCTGTTGTTTCCGCCTCCAAAGATTGACAGGAATACTATGACGAGTACAATTATCAAAATAAGTCTACCCGCAGACATTCCCTTCCCCCCCTTTTGCCGGGGTGCGTTGTATTTTCCTTCTACCGCTGCTACAATGGCATCTGTACCCTGGTCAATTCCCCTATAATAATCGTTTCCTTTAAAGTTGGGAACAATTATGTCGTCTATAATATGCTGTGCGGTATAATCAGTCAATGACCCCTCTAAGCCATAACCCACTGCTATATCCAGCTTCCTGTCTTCTTTTGCGATCAACAGAACAACGCCATTATTAAATTGTTTTCCGCCTACCCCCCAGTTGCGCCCAAGTTCCTGGTTATACTCACTAATGCTCATGCCACCCGTATTTGGAATTACCACTACGGCTACCTGGGTGGATGTGCTATCGTCGAGGCGGACCAGTTTTTGTTCCAAAGCATTTAACTGCTCGGGGGTAAGGGTATTGGTAACATCAGTTACCAGTTTAGGAATTCCCGCAGGTGCTTTTAGAAAAGCAGTTGCATCAAAATTATTTTGCCCAAATGCAAAAAAGCAACATACCATGGTACAGGTAAGCGCAGTTAAAAACTTCAATTGTATACTGGAAAAAATTTTTCTCACTTTGGGTGTTTATAATTTTCCGAAGACAATATCGTCGGGCAATTCATTTTTATCATCGGTAGGTTCGTAGGGAAAAGCCTGTTCCAATGCAGCGCCAATATCCAGCACACATTGTATGATGCCTTCTACAAGGTGCAAATCTTTAATGTTGCTGATCATTTTTTTAACTTCTGCCTCCCAAAATTCTTTACCGGCTTTTTGAAAAATACCTTCATCGCCATACAAGGCCAGTTCGTGGTGCTTGTGGGCAATGTACAAAAGCACGGCATTGCGGTGTTCTGTTTGATCCATCTTCAACTTCTTGAAAATTTCCACAGCCCTGTCCATGGGATTTACATAAGGGTTCTTAGCTTCTATATAAACCCTTACTTCACCACTGGTTTTTTTTTCGCTGTTACGAATGGCCGAAACCATCCGGCGAGATTCATCTTCGGAAAACAGTGGTGCTTTTTTAAAAAAAGGAAAAATGGCCATACTAAAATTTTATTTCTTGAACCTTTTCGGCGCCTGCGTCAGACTGGAACCCTTCCCTGCTTTTAAAACCAAATAAACCGGCCGCAAGTTTTGTAGGAAAACTTTTTACAGAACTGTTATACGTGGCAATGGCATCATTAAAATCTTTTCTCGCCATTTTAATTCTTAGTTCTGTGCGTTCCAACTGGGTTTGAAGATCCCTGAAAGCTGCGGTTCCTTTGAGATCGGGATATCTTTCTACTGCAATGATCAACCGGTTGGCCGCACCAGCCAGGTTGTTCTGCGCTTCAGACTGCAGGTTATAATTTTCGGCAGTTAAATTTTTGTTTACTCGCACCGCTGTTGCCCTGCTTCTTGCTTCTGCAATTTGTGTAAGTGTGCCTTGTTCAAAATCAGCACCACCCTTCACTGTATTTACAAGATTCGGAATCAGGTCAAGCCTTCTCTGGTAAGCGTTCTGCACTTCATTCCACTGGAGCGAAACCTTTTCATCTTTTTTCACAAGG
>CBFGLL010000343.1:0-2939 GCA_965649585.1 uncultured Chitinophagaceae bacterium
CGCCGGCCTGGCCGACGTGACGGTGGTGGTGGTGGTGCCCGAGGCGGGCGACGAAGTACAAACCATGAAAAGCGGGTTGATGGAGATTGCGGATATTTTTGTTGTGAATAAGGCCGACAGGCCGGGTGCTGACCTGTTTGTGAAAAACCTCCGGCAGATGCTGGCGCCGGCATTTCAAAACCATTCGCAAAGCATTGCGGTTATTAAAACAATTGCTTCACAAAAAAGCGGTATAGCAGAATTAAAAGAGAATATTGAACTGGTAGCAAAAAATCCTACTGATGAAAGAAAGTGGTGGTTGCTTGCAGAAAGAGCTTACCAGCTTATCCGGAATCAAAAGATGAAAAAGATAGATAAGTTACAATTGAAAGAACAGATAAAAGAATCAGGACAAGAAAACCTCTACCAGTTTATAGCTGATAAATATCCCGAAACCCATTAAACTTCCCCGGCGGGAGCGTGGGTTTTGGCAGCCTGTTGGCTTTTCCACCATCGGTAACCAATATATCCCATAATTACAAAAGGTGTTGCCATTAAGTACAGGATGCCGCTGTTCATGCCCTGTGCCGGCTTTTCTCCCAACTGTGCAGCCGTTTTGGTGCACATGGCGCACTGGGCGGCAGTTTCATATATGAAAACAACTGCAACACACAAGATCGTTAACAACCATTTTTTCATGCCGCAAAGGTAGCCCATTTAACCGCAATTGTATACTGCTTTTGGAAATAACTGAGTGCATAAAAAAGCCGCCGGGAAATTAACCCGGCGGCCAGTTTTTTTGCTGCAACTTATTTTTTGGTAGCTGCTTTTTTAGCGGCTGTTTTTTTTGCTGCTGCAGGTTTTGCAGGTCTTGCCTTTCCAAATGAACCGGCAAATGTTTTTCCCTTCTTGGTTTTGATATCACCCCTTCCCATAATTGTATTATTTAAAATATTGATGAATAATTATAAAAAAAGCAAGATACAACTGCATCTTGCTTTTTCAATCTTTTTGTAAAGGTTAGATTTTAGCAGATAGTTCTTTACCAGCTTTAAATCTTGCAACTTTTTTCGCTTTGATTTTGATCACAGCGCCTGTTTGCGGGTTACGACCGTTACGAGCAGCTCTTTTTGATACAGAGAAAGTACCAAAACCAACTAAGGTAACTTTATCGCCTTTTTTCAAAGTTTTTGTAACTGCATCTACAAAAGAATCCAAAGTAGCATTCGCTTGTGTTTTTGTGATGCCTGCGTCGTCAGCAATTTTTGCAATTAATTCAGCTTTGTTCATAATGAGTTTTTTGAAAATTTATAGTGGGACAAATATAGAAGCTTTTTTATTCCAACAAAATTTTTTTTAATCACTTCAAAATCGCTGAAATTCAGCAGGAACAGGCATTGCAGGGCTAGTTGCCGGAAGGCAGGCGTTCGTAATTTTTCTACCTTACCCCTTGAAACCCGCTATGGTATTGGCTTCTACGCTACCTGGCCTGAAATGCGCTGCCAGCGTGGGTTGCGTACATAGTAAGGGAAAATATTTTATTGTACAAGCGCTTTTTTTGTTATGCACAATTAGTTCACAATTTGCATTACCGAGCGAAACGCTATAAAACGATCCCCCCATTTGTCGAACGACTTTTTGCGAAGCAGGTCTGCGTGTTTTTCAATATACCGGTTGTAAGCGGCTTTGCTTTCTGCGTGGTATTGCACTGCATAGGTTACAGCGTCTTCTTCATCCATTTCAAACAGGTGCAGTATAGTGGCGCCGGTAAAACAGCCGGTGCCAACAACTTCTGGAATGTGTTCGTTGCGCAGCCATTCCAGCCAGTCCCCGGCAATTTCGCTTGCTACTTTTATGGTTACATTATAAATGAACATTGATCGGATTTTGAAAAGTTAGAAATCAATTTCCAGGTAAATAGGGCAATGATCGCTGTGTTTTACTTCGGGAAATATTTCCGCATCCTTTAATTGTTTGCGTAGCGGTTCCGTTACGCAAAAGTAATCAATACGCCAGCCTTTGTTATTGAGACGCACACTTGGGAACCGCTGGCTCCACCAACTGTATCGATGCGGCTCCGGATGGAAAATACGGAAAGTATCTATCCACCCACTGTTTAAAAAACTGGTCATCCATTCCCGCTCTTCTGGTAAAAAGCCTGAAGATTTTTTATTGCCCTTTGGGTCATGAATATCTATTTCCTGGTGGGCAATATTATAATCACCGCATAGGATGATCTTGGGATTTGTTTTTTTTACTTCCTCCAAATAATCCATCATCTCCTCCAGCCATTGGTATTTATAAGTCTGCCTTTCATCGCCACTGGTACCCGATGGAAAATAAGCGTTCACCAGTTTCACTTCGCCAAACTGCAGTTCAATCACTCTTCCTTCAAAATCACTGACCTCATGCCCGGTACCTATTTTTACTGCATCTGGTGCTGTTTTGGTAAAAACGGCCACACCGCTATACCCTTTTTTTTGCGCACTGAACCAATGATGATGAAATCCCAGTTCTTCCAGCGCTTTTGTATCTACATCCGTACTGGTGGCCTTTGTTTCCTGCAGGCAAATGATATCTGCAGGATTTGTTTTAAGCCATTCAATAAAACCTTTTTTAAGTGCAGCCCTGATGCCGTTAACGTTGTAGGATATAATACGCATGATTTTTTTAGTTATACTTGTAAAAATAATCAACTATGGAATCAAATGGCAACCCGGCTTATGCTGCAACAGCTACCAATGACTTTTTAACTGCTGAAGAGTTCCCGGTTCAATACCACTACGCAACCCAGGGACAAAGGTTTTTAAACTATTTAATCGACAACCTACTGCTCCGCTTCGGCCTTGCATGGCTCACAGGTACTGCTGTAGGCTATTTGCTGGGAGTAATGGCCCCTGATTTCATTATAAGAATTGCATCGAGTGAAAGCAGTTATTCCTGGGAATTGATCCTGATAG
>CBFGLL010000344.1:0-2914 GCA_965649585.1 uncultured Chitinophagaceae bacterium
TTGACGAAAATGGAAAAGAAACGGCTTTGTTTAGTGGTGACACTTTGTTCCTGGGAGATGTAGGCCGCCCAGACCTGGCACAAAAAGCTGCACATATGACGCAGGAAGAATTAGCAGGCCTGCTTTATGACAGCCTGTATAAAAAGATTCTGCCCCTTGGCGATGATGTGATTGTGTACCCTGCTCACGGTGCTGGCTCAGCATGCGGAAAAAATATGATGAAGGAAACGGTGGATACGCTCGGCAATCAAAAGAAGATGAATTATGCTTTGAACCAACCCGATAAAGAGAGTTTTGTAAAAGCGGTACTGGATGGTTTGTTGCCACCACCAGCCTATTTTGGAATGAACGTAGCCATGAACAAAAAAGGTTACCAGAATTTTGATGAGGTATTAAAACATGGACTTACAGCGTTTAAACCCGATGAGTTTGAACAGGTAGCCAATAGCTCCGAAGCCTTGGTATTGGATACCCGCCCTGCAGCAAAATTTGCGGAAGGTTTTATCCCGGGATCCATCAACATAGGACTTGCCGGTGATTTTGCACCCTGGGTGGGCGCCATGATCATGGATGTAAATCAACCAATTTTACTGGTAACAGATGAGGGACAGGAAGAAGAAGCTGTAACCCGTCTTAGCCGTATCGGATTTGATCATGTGATCGGGTACCTGGCAGGTGGCGTAAGCGCATGGCAAGCAGCTGGAAAAGAATTGGTACCAGCACCAAGAATATCTACCGAAACCTTTGCAAATGTTTTTGATCCGTCAAAAGATAAAGTGATCGACGTAAGAAAAGAATCGGAATACAGTGCAAGCCATATACAGGATGCATTCAACAGGCCACTTGCAGCCATTAATGAATGGATCGGCAGTATTGATACAGATGAACATTTTTACCTGCATTGTGCCGGCGGTTACCGAAGCATGATAGCTGCGAGCATATTACTGTCCCGGGGCTACCATAATTTTACAGAAGTGGCGGGTGGCTTTAATGCCATTGCAAAAACCGATGTGCCTGTAACGGATTTCGTATGCCAGTCAAAAATGCACCAATAAAAAAATTAAAATAAAAATGATACAGTTTTTCAAATCAATGTTTACAACAGAAAAAAATCCGGTGATTACAAAAGCAATAGAAAATAACGCAGTGCTCCTCGATGTAAGAACAGAAGCAGAGTTTGCAGAAGGCAGCATTCCCGGTGCTATCAATATTCCCCTGCAATCTCTTGCAGGTTCTATTGGAAGGCTAAAAAATAAAAAGGCGATAGTTGTATTTTGCCGATCTGGCAACAGGAGCCAGATGGCTGTGCAGCTTTTAAAACAACAGCAGGTAAACGATGTAATAGATGGAGGTGGTATTCATAACATGCAACAATATTTTTAACCACTTATATTTAAGATCATGAAAAAGAACATGGGTTTTATCGACAAAATGGTACGGATCAGTATCGCCGCGGTTATTGCCGTGTTGTATTTTACCAATGTTATCAGTGGCACGGCTGCCATTATATTGGGCATACTGGCCATCATCATGGTACTTACATCCTTCGTTAGTTTTTGCCCGCTGTACCTGCCTTTCGGTATCAGTACTTTTAAAAAACGATCGCACCAATAAAGACAAAATTACAAGCTGGTATGGCGCAGTTTTGGGTGCATGATTGTTTTCTATTTTCAATATTTCAAAAAAAGGAAACTTATGACATTTAATGAAATGATACAATCAGATAAACCCGTGTTAGTTGATTTTTTTGCAGAGTGGTGCGGACCTTGTAAAATGATGGCCCCTGTATTAAAACAATTAAAAGAAAAGCTGGGGGATGATGTTCGCATTATTAAAGTGGATGTTGATAAAAATCAACCTGCAGCCGCCGCATATAGTGTGCAGGCTGTACCCACCTTTATTTTATTTAAACAAGGTAAACAGCTCTGGCGAAGATCAGGCGCTGTTGCTGCCAATGAATTAGAAAATATCATAAAACAAAATAGTATATAGATGATGGATGTTATTATGAAGCCCTGGCCCTGGTATATTGCCGGGCCTTTGATCGGGCTTACCGTTCCCGCATTATTATTATTGGGGAACAAATCTTTTGGTGTAAGTTCTTCCCTGCGCCATATCTGCGCAGCTTGTATGCCCGCCAAAATCCCGTTTTTGCAATACAACTGGAAAAAAGAAATATGGAACCTGGTGTTTGTTGCGGGTATCATGGTAGGTGGCATTGTTGCGGCTACGCTGTTGAGTAACAATCAACCTATACAGGTACACCCCGAGCTGCAAAAAGAACTGGCTACCTATGGTATTTCCAATTTTAGTGAACTGGTTCCACTCGACATTATTAACTGGTCGTCGCTATTTAGTTTAAAAGGAATTGTAATGATGGTGGGTGGCGGCTTTTTAGTGGGCTTTGGTACCCGCTACGCCGGCGGCTGCACCAGTGGCCATGCCATCATGGGTTTATCTACCCTGCAATGGCCGTCCTTGGTAGCTACCATCAGTTTTATGGTGGGGGGCTTTATAATGGCAAACTGGATACTTCCACAAATACTTTCACTCTAAAAATTATACATGCAAAACGTTCAGGAAAATATTGACTTTGAAGTGAGGTCACTCGATGCAATCTGTATCAACGAAAGCCAGGTAGAAACGAAATGGTATCAATATTCTAAATACCTATTAATGGGCATTTTATTTGGGATCATACTGGTGAAGGCCGAGGTAGTGAGCTGGTTCCGTATACAGGAAATGTTCAGGCTGCAATCCTTCCATATGTATGGCATCATCGGCTCGGCAGTAATAGTAGGAATGATCTCTGTATGGATCATCAAAAAATTCAACATTAAAACAATTGATGGAGAAACTGTTTTGTTTCACCCTAAATCCTTCAACAAGGGACAGGTGTACGGTGGTTTATTGT
>CBFGLL010000345.1:0-2914 GCA_965649585.1 uncultured Chitinophagaceae bacterium
GTATGAGCTTCCCCCCGGATCATGACCGTTTTGGAGAGATCTGCATCCGTTAATGATTGTATTGTTTTGATCACACAAGCCCAACCTTCTTCCCATTTTTGTTTCACCTCATCTGCCGATTGCAGCACCACCTCAAATTCAGCATCTCTTTGTCGCCATGGTTTTTCCCCATCTTCGGTTAAAAAGTTGGTCCAGCGGCTCAGCATATTGCCGTGCATATGCTGCACGATCATTGCAATACTGTTGCTATATTCATTGGGCTGAATAAACAACATCTCCGGCGGTAGCTGTGCCATTGCTTTTTCTCCAAGTGATTTGTAATACAACATTTGTTGCTGAACGCTTGCCAGGTATTTTGTTTCCATAAAATTCATTTTATATAACGAGTGCATAAAGTACCACTCAATATTCCATTTTACGAAGTGCAGGAGCCTTAAACCAGGTAAATATCACAACGCCCAATGTCATAAACCCACCAAAAACCACCGAACTAACGGTCCCCATCAGTTTTGCTGCCAGGCCGCTTTCAAACTGGCCCAGTTCATTAGAGGAGTTGATGAACATACTGTTTACACTCATTACTCGTCCCCGCAACTCGTCGGGTGTTTTTAGTTGCAATATGGTGCTGCGAACAATTACACTTACGCCATCCATGCAACCGGCTATCATTAGTGCCAAAAACGACAGCCAGAACACTTTGGACAAGGCAAACCCGATGATACAAATACCAAAGCCTGCCACGGTATAAAAAAGAATTTTTCCCTGGTTTTTTTTCAATGGTCTGATAGTAAGTAATGTTACCATTATGATGGAACCAATGTCCATTGCGGCATTCAGCCAGCCAAATCCAATAGGACCCACGTGGAGAATATCTTTTGCAAAAATAGGAACCAGTGCAACTGCGCCACCAAATAACACAGCAAAAAGATCCAGCGTCATCGCTCCCAGGATTTCCTTTGTTTTAAAAACGTAATTGATTCCTTCTTTCACGCTCTCCCAGGTTTTGGAGGCAGCTTTGTACAAAATGGGCTTCACAGCAATTTTTCTCAGCAGGAAAAAGCCAGTGATCACAAATAGAATGATCACCAAAAAGGTTTTAAAAATGCCGAGATAGGCTATCAGGAAACCGCCGGTTGCATGCCCGCTGATCGATCCTACGAGCCAGGTGGCCGAACTGATAGAAGCAGCAGAGGGAAGCAGATCCTTGGGAACAATTTGTGCGATCATTGCAGAAAACGTGGGGCCCGAAAATGCACGAATGGCGCCGGTGGATGCAATCACCCCGCAAATACTTACAGCAATTGCCCATGGATGCAGCCGGCTATTTACAAAATCTGATGCCAGGAATAACAAAGCACAAATACAAACCAGGTAAAGCAGCACACACTTTAACAGCAAACCACGCTTTTCATTTACATCGATGTAATGGCCAGCATATAATGCCAGTGTGAGCGCAGGAATTACTTCAGAAAGCCCTACCAATCCTAATGCCAGCGGATCCTTGGTAAGCAGGTACATCCACCAGCCGATCACTGTGCCCGTCATGCGCAGGCCCATGATAAAAATGAATCGACCCAGGATAAAAAACTTAAACTCCGGGAACTTTAGAGCAGCATACGGGTTTCTATTTGTTGCTGGTTGGTTCAAAGTTTATGGTAGCGTTAGATAGTGTTGCCCATTATCGTATTCCTTGTTCAATGCATCGGTGATCACTTTTAAGTGAGCTTCATTGCCCAAAAAATCAGCATTGCTTGCGTCTACAAAAATTGTTTTCACGTTATGTTGTTTAATGTACTGGGTATAGGTCTTCTGCAGGTTAAACAAATAGTCGTTGGGTATGCCTTGGTCGTAAGTACGGTTTCCTTTTTTAATGTTTTCCTGCAGCTTATTTACCGGCGAGTGCAGGTATATCAATATATCCGGCTGAATGATCTGCGGGTTAATAATGTCAAACAGCTTTTGGTACAGCCTGAATTCTTCATCCGGCAAATTCACCTTGGCAAATAAGAGGCATTTTGTAAACAGGTAATCAGAAATAGTAATTTGCTGAAACATATCTTTTGTTTGCAGTAAATCTTTTAATTGTTTATAGCGTTCTGCCATAAAAAACAATTCCAGTGGAAATGCATATTGTTCGGGGCTCTCGTAAAACTTGGGCAAAAAAGGATTTTCTGCAAACTCTTCCAACACGAGCCTTGCATTATAATGTTTGCTTAATAAATGGGAGAGGGTTGTTTTTCCGGCGCCGATATTCCCTTCAATTGTTACAAAGTTGTATTTCATCCGCCTGCAAAATAAACCGATTCATTCGTAGGGTTATCAAATTTTTTTCACATTCAGTGAGTCGGCACAGGCGAGCAATAACTGGTGGTTGTTTTTTTTTAATACCGGGTGCATAAACAAGGGGGAAAGTTCATTAAGGGGCGTAAGCACAAAACGACGTTGGGCAAGGGCAGGGTGGGGAACCTGTAAATGAGGCAGCTCAATAATATCCTTGTTGAAATACAAAATATCAATATCTATAATTCGTGCTGCATTTTTCGTGGTACGTATACGTCCCATTTCTTTTTCCACCTGCAGGATGATTTCGATGCTCTCCGCGGCATTTTTCGGGGTATCAACAATTAATACCTGGTTCAAAAAATCCGGCTGATCTGTTTTTCCCCAGGCAGCTGTTTGATAAAGGGCACTGGATCTAACAATTTTTCCCAGCTTCTTTGAAATGCGGCTGCGGGCATGCCGGAGCTGCGCCTTGCTGTCGCCCATGTTGCTACCGAGGAGCAGGTACATCCTATTCATGTATCAGGAAAAATCTTTTATCAAATCTAAAAGGCATCAACTGTTTTATTTTTACTTTTTTCATATCGGGGTGAGCAGGATTTAAAATGTAATTATGTTCTTCATCCACTACGGC
>CBFGLL010000346.1:0-2910 GCA_965649585.1 uncultured Chitinophagaceae bacterium
TTGAGAGAGGGCTTAATTCATCAAGGTCTAAATCAGTAGGAATATGGAGAGTGTCTTCAGAATCGTCCTTTGGCTCGGTAGCCAGTAGAGATAAACTGAGAATAATATTTTTTATAATAACAACCATGGCATAAATGTTATTCATCAATGCCTTGTCAACACTTGATTTGATAAAAATGAAAAAGAAAAAGCTTCCGGTAAAATACAAGAAAAGTCCAACGCAGATCCAGAAGCTAATAGTTTGGTAAAGAGGGTACATAACTACCGTATTCATTTTTTCATAGAAAAAATAAACCAGAAATGCTATTAGAATTAGAGAAGAAACTATGTTCGAATGATTGTTGAACTGGTTTTTATCCGAAATAAAATAGTCCACAAGAGCGAAAACCGCAAAGGCGACAATTGAAATTCTGGCAACCTTTCGAACTGATGCATTTTTTAGAACCTCAATAAGAAAAAGCGAAATCAAAGTGAATTCGCAAATATTAAATATCCGGAGGAAGAAAAAGTTTAGGTTATAGTTTTGAAAGACCTTTGTTGTAATCAGAGTTATGGCAACAAAAATGGCACTTACAAGGGCATAGACAAAAAAAACCTTTAAAGCCTTTGTATTCAATTTCTTAAAAAAAAGTATACAAAAGATTAAAGGTAAAATTTCTGGTAAAACAGTAATATATACTATAAAATTCTGGATAAGCAGGTAATTTTTTCAAATATAACCAACTGCCTATCAATTGCAAAATTTACTTACTCGCCGCAAAGGTATTCTACTACCTCAACTAGAGTGTTCAGTACTGTTCCGTACATAATAAATTAATTAGTGGTTTACGATTAAATATCAATACAAACTTGCCCTAATATTTATCCGCCGACAAGGGGTGAAGAAAGTGTAATTTTTACAATTTTCCATGAAACCCAATACCAGCAAGGCTTTTATTGAATTTTCACCCCTGTATTAACAAATAATTTAGGGTAATTTTACGAGTGCAAGATAGTAAATTTACTATGGAATAGTATCGTAAGCTTACGAAGAGTTTTTACGTGAATCTAGAAAAACCAACAGTTTATCAACATTTGTGGAAAAAGATCCCGGCCTGGCCGGGATCAATGATTTGATTAGGTTGGTAAAAGGATTTTAAAACGGGACAGCTTGTTTTTCAGGGGCAGAAAATCTTTTAAAAAGAGGTTTTCAAGTGTTGAGGATTAGCTAGTTGTACGTCTATTCCGAATCAACTTGGTATACCAAAGCTACCCCTGTTTACCAAACCAGGCAAGAGCGAAACTGCCCTTTTTACCGGTTGATAATATTACCAACGCCGTTGTACAACCACTTTTTCAATACGTAAAAACCCCTTAAATTTGGTACGTAAATTTACGAAGGTATATTTACGACTTGTTTTGAGAACCAGATATTTAGTAACTTGACCCGGTGATCCGGGTCACATTTTGCTAAATATTCTATTGAACCAACTAACCCAATACCAAAACTATGAGTTCCGACAACTTCATTAAAATCGCCATTGCCGATGACCATAAAATTTTCAGGGACGGGATGAAAATGGCACTTTCCAACAAGGCTAATCTTAAAATGTTGTGGGAGGCTGAAGATGGAAAAGACATGATGCACAAAATATCCATCAAAAAGCCCGATGTACTTTTAATGGATATCCGAATGCCGGAAATAGATGGGATTAATGCCATCCAACTCATCCGAAAAGAATTTGAAGACATCCGCATCATTGTACTCACCATGTACGATGACCAGCAGATGATCAGCAAAATGATGGAAATGGGGGCAAATGCCTATTTAACCAAAACCACCGACCCCGAAGAGATATACGAAGCCATTCTCACCTGCATGAACGACGATTTTTATTTCAACGAACTGGTGAACCGGGCAGTTATGGGCAAACTGATGCAAAAAAAGAATGTGCGGGCACACTATGGTACGCATACACCGGTAAGTTTTAATGAAAAGGAACTGAAAATACTGCAATTGCTGGCTGAAGATAAAACCACGGAAGAAATCTCTAAAACCATCTTCCTTAGTCCACGCACAATAGAAACGATCCGCCAAAATATGAAGACCAAGGTAAACGCTAAAACTATCGGCGGCCTGATTATGTATGGTATGCGCAACAAATTAATCGAATAACTAATACTCCCTGGTTCTGCCCTGCCTGTTAAAAAAGGCAGGGTTACAGCAATAAACCTGCAATTACGCAATCGCCGAAAAAAATGCGTAAAAACCCCATCCCTTCGTTTTAGTACTAATCCTCTTTATTTATTGCAGGTATAATTTGAGCTTGCAGCAGGCGTTTATACATCGTAAACTTACTATTCAAAAAAACATTAAATTCGCCCCATTATACTCAACATGAAACAAGACCCTTCAGATCCAATATCAGTAATTATTGCAGACGACCATGTGCTTTACAGGGCCGGCGTTAAAACTTCGCTGAGTGCAAAAAAAGATATTAAGGTTGTTGCCGAAGCCGATAATGGCATGCACCTGCTGAATATTCTTAAAAACGTACAGGTAGATGTGATCCTCCTCGATATCCAGATGCCCATCATGGACGGTATTGCCACCCTACCAGAAATTAAAAAAATAAGCCCGAACACCAAAGTGATCATGCTCACCTTTATGGACGACAATAGTATGATCACCAAATTAATGGAGCTTGGCGCCAATAGTTACCTGGCAAAAACCAGTGATAGCGAAATTATCTACGAAGCCATTAAAACCTGTGTGGCCCAGGAATACTATTTTAATTCCATGACGAATAAGGCGTTGTTGACCAACTTGAAACAGCGTAATATGCCTTCGCCGCAGCAGATGATGACCACCGAAGCGGTGCTGAACGATAAAGAAACCACCATCCTGAGATTGATGTGCGAAGAAAAAAG
>CBFGLL010000347.1:0-2903 GCA_965649585.1 uncultured Chitinophagaceae bacterium
GCTACTGGGGTCGAACCAGTGACCCCCTGCTTGTAAGGCAGGTGCTCTAAACCAACTGAGCTAAGCTCCCTTTTCCTTTTCAGGAGTGCAAAGATAGGGGTTAAACATTTCCTGCAAAATTTTTTTGAAAGAAAATTGTTTTTAAATTTTTTCGAACAAAATATAAATGCCGCTTTTGCTCACCCAAGAATTAACGAATGAAGAATACATTTTGATTTATTTTTGCTGTAATGGCATCGATATCTTCAAATAACCCTTTTACTCAATACGACGAGCAGGTAGATGTGCTCACTGAAACCTCTGAGGGCTACAACCTCATTGTGTGGAATGATGATGTAAACACTTTCGACTGGGTGATTGAAACCCTGGTAAAAATCTGCGGCCACACCGAAGAGCAGGCCGAACAGTGCAGCCTGCTGATTCACTACAAAGGAAAATGCGCCGTTAAAAAAGGCAGCTATGAAGTACTGAAACCGCAATGCGATGCCATCAATGAACGCCTCATTAATGCAACCATCGAAGAACTGGTAGCTTAACACTGCCGCCATGTATTTGTTATCCAGCAACATTGAATTTCCACCTGTTGAATCAGCAGATAAATCAGGATTACTAGCCATCGGCGGAGACCTTTCCACAAAAAGACTTTTACTCGCCTACCGTTCCGGCATTTTTCCCTGGTATAACAGCGGAGAACCTATTTGCTGGTACAGCCCCGACCCAAGGTTTGTATTATTTCCCGCCGAACTAAAGATCAGTAAAAGCATGCAGCAGCTGATCAGGAATAAAAAATTTTATTTTAAATTCAATACAAGCTTTGAAAAGGTGATCAACAACTGCCAGCAGGTTTCCCGGGAGGGACAGGACGGCACCTGGATCACCGAGGAAATGAAAAAGGCTTACCTGCAACTTCATGAGTTAGGTTATGCATTCTGCGCAGAAGCCTGGACGGCCAATCACTTGGTAGGAGGACTTTATGGAATAAAGTTGGGAAAGATTTTCTTCGGCGAAAGTATGTTCAGCCTGCAACCTAATGCCAGCAAATTTGCCTTTATTAAATATGTGCAGCAATTACAAAAAGAGCAGGTGCAACTGATCGACTGCCAGGTGTACACTACGCACCTTGAAACCCTCGGTGCCAGGATGATCGATAGAAAATCATTTATGGATATTCTTCAGCAAAGCCTGCCATAGATCATTTTCCAAACTTATTTTTCAATGCCGCCAATGCATCAAACATATTATTTGAAGAAGTTTCTTTTTTGATCGGTTGGTTACTAAAATTATTTCCTCCCATTCTTGGCTGATGTGCCGGCGCCGGTTCAGTTTGTTTAATGGATAATGCAATTCTTTTGCGGGCCACGTCCACTTCAAGCACTTTCACTTTCACCTGCTGGTTTAGTTTCAATACTTCTGATGGATCGGTAATATATTTATGTGCGATCTCACTCACATGCACCAGCCCATCCTGCTTTACACCAATATCTACAAAAGCGCCAAAGCGGGTGAGGTTGGTTACAATACCCGGTACTTCCATACCCACATGCACGTCATCGATAGAATAAATATTGGCAAATTCAAACAGCTGCGCTTCGCTCCGGGGATCTAAACCCGGCTTTTTTAATTCATTTAAAATATCATTGATGGTATGTTCTCCGAATTTTTCAGTGATATATTTTTTAGGATGTATGCTTTTCAGCAGGGCTTCATTACCGATCATGTCATCCACTTTTACGTTCAGATCACTGGCCATTGCTTCCACCAGTTCATACGCTTCAGGATGCACCGCACTGCTATCCAGCACATCTTTGGCACCCGGAATACGCAAAAAACCTGCACACTGTTCAAAAGCTTTGCCACCCAGTCTTGCTACTTTTAAAAGCTGTTTGCGACTGGTGAATTGTCCTTCCTGCCTTCGATAGTTCACAATATTTTCTGCAATGGTACTGCCGATTCCGCTTACATAACTCAATAAATGTTTGCTGGCAGTATTAACGTTTACGCCTACACTATTTACACAACTCATCACCGTTTGATCGAGCCTTTCTTTTAGCCTCGGCTGGTTTACATCATGCTGGTACTGCCCCACTCCAATGCTTTTCGGATCTATTTTTACCAGTTCCGCCAGAGGATCCATTAACCTTCTCCCAATACTCACGGCCCCACGTACCGTAATATCATGATCAGGAAACTCCTGTCTTGCAATTTCTGAGGCAGAATAAATACTGGCGCCATCTTCGTTCACTAAAAATACTGGCAGCCCGAGATCTAGTTTCTTAATGAATTGCTCCGTTTCCCTTCCGGCCGTACCATCACCAATGGCAAATACCTGAATTCCGTGTTGCTTCACCAATGATTTTATCTTGTGTTCTGCATCATAAAGGCGGTTATTATTTTCATGCACGTAGATAAGGTCGTTCACCAACAACTCCCCTTTTTCATCTAGGCACACTACCTTACAACCGGTTCTGTAACCGGGATCTATGGCTAAGATCCTTTTACTTCCCAGCGGTGAACTTAACAGCAACTGGCGCAGGTTTTCAGCAAATACATTGATCGCTTCTTCATCTGCAGCGGTTTTTAAATTTGTTCTGAACTCTGTTTCGAGGCTCGGTTGCAACAAACGTTTATAACTATCCTTGATAGCTTTGCGCAACTGGTCGCTGCAATTACTCATTCCTTTGATGTACAATTCTTCAATGATCTCCAGCGCTACTTCTTCCATCGGTTCAATAGAAATTCTTAAATAACCTTCCAGGAATCCACGCAATACAGCCAGTGTTCTATGGCTTGGTATGGTCGCTATCCTTTCGCTGAAAGCAAAATAATCTTTGTACTTGGCTGCTTCTGTTTCTTTATCAGTTAACACGGCACTCTTCAAAGTAGCTTGCAGCTCAAAGAGCTTA
>CBFGLL010000348.1:0-2902 GCA_965649585.1 uncultured Chitinophagaceae bacterium
TGGGCAGGGTTTGGCACCCGGGAGAGTATAGCAAAAAATGGCACGACTCCTATGGAGGTGGACTCTACTTTCTTCCATACAACAAGTTAATGCTAAGCGCCGTGATAGGTTTTTCTCCTGAGACCAAATTGTTTAACTTTTCACTCGGATCTAAATTCAATATTGTGTTTTAATATGACGGATACTTCAAAGTTTTATAAAAGGTTGGAGGAACATGTAAGCAGCTTGTTCGAAAGCCATGACAGCAGCCATTTAGTATTTCATAATATTGAGCATACGAGAACAGTGGTGATCAGGTCTTCGGAAATTGCCGGTCATTACAATATCAGTGATGCCGATATGCGGATTCTTCAAATGGCCAGTTGGTTTCACGACACAGGCTATCTTATCGGCCCACCCGCACTGCATGAAGAAAACAGTGTGAAACTCATGAGGGAGTTTGCGGAAATACAAGGGCTGCCGGAGTATGAAGCAGATACGGCGGCGGATTGTATTATGGCCACTAAAAAATTAAAAGACCCCGAAACCCTGTTGCAAAAAATTGTGTGTGATGCTGATTCCTATCACCTGGGCACCAGCCAGTTTAAGGAAACGAATAAAGCGGTGTATGAGGAATTTTACGGCAAGCCCGGCATCGATAAATCAAAAGCTGCGTTCAGGGACGAGACCATTTCGATGCTGTCACGTCATCGTTTTTATACAGATTATTGCAACGAACTCTTAACAGACATCAAGCTAAAAAATATGAAAAGCTTAGAAAAAAAAGCAGCAAAAAAACAAAAACAGCAGGAAAAAAAGGCAGCGGAAGCTGCGGCGGTAGCACAGCAGGATGTATCAACCACCCCAGGCGAGGAGCCTGCGATGCCGGTAATTACGGAAAAGAAAAGCGGCACCACCAAGGGTATGCAAACTATGCTGAGGCTTACGTCAACCAATCACATACAGTTGAGTGAAATGGCAGATAATAAAGCAAACATTCTTATTTCGGTAAATGCGATTATTATTTCCATTATTATTTCTGTATTACTTCGAAAGTTGCAAACAGACCCCTATCTCACCATCCCAACATTGGTGTTCTTGTTTTTTAGTGTGGTTACCATGGTGCTGGGTATTTTAGCCACCCGCCCCAAAACCAATACCGGGATATTTGCAGATGAAGATGTTGCCAATAAAAAAACCAATCTGCTGTTCTTTGGTAATTTTCACAACATGCAGTTAATGCAGTATGAAAATGCAATGCGCAGCATGATGAATGATCCCGATTACCTGTACGGTTCGATGGTGCAGGATATTTACTATCTCGGCAAAGTATTGGGACGTAAGTATAAATTATTGCGCTGGGCTTACAATATTTTCATGGTAGGGATCATTATCTCTGTTGTTTTATTTGCCTTTTTCTCCATGTACGACGGCAGCGGCGGTGGAAGTGGCGCCACCATTAAAGATGCAAGTGCATCACCTTTTTAACCAGGCATTATGTTTTACAATAGGGACCTTAGCTGGCTGGGCTTTAATTACAGGGTACTCATGGAGGCCACGGATAAACATGTGCCCTTGTATGAACGCCTTAAGTTCATGGCTATATTCAGCTCCAACCTCGATGAATTTTTCAGGGTGCGTTATCCTGCTTTGCTCGCCTTATCCAAGGTGAATAAAAAAACCTTGAAAAAAGATAAAAGCGCCCTTTCCAAGGACCTCGCTGAAAAAGCACAGGAAATTATCGGCGGACAATTAGATGATTTCGGAAGAATATTGATCCAGGAAATTTTGCCGGAGCTGGAGCAGGCAGGTGTGGTTTTTTATTACAATAGACCATTACTGCCGCAGCATGAAACTGAGGTAAAGGAAATATTTTTATCAAAAGTCCTTTCCTTCGTTCAGCCGGTGATTCTGAATACAGATGCGAAAGAAAATTTCAAACCAGAAAATAATGGCCTGTATTTAATTGCTACGTTGCAGGATGAGGCTAAGGACACAGTGCATCATGTTTCTGTAAATATACCAGTAAAGCAGCTGAAGCGTTTTTTTGAGTTATCACCGGTGGATGGTAAAGAATACGTGGTGTTCATTGACGATATCCTTCGTTATAACCTGCACATGTTGTTCCCGGGGTCGGTGATCCGCTCAGTGTTTAGCGTAAAGTTTAACAGGAATGCAGAACTGGCGCCCGGTGATGATTTTACCGGCGACCTGCTGGAAAAAATGGAAAAACAAATTTCCAAAAGAGACAGTGGAAATGCTTCCCGTTTTTTGTACGAAGCAGGAATGCCTTCTAACCTGCAGATGTATATGGCCACTATGTTTGGTGTGGATGTGGCAGATATGTACACGGGTGGTCGTTATCACAACCTAAGCGACCTCATGAGTTTTCCAAATTTCGACAAAGCATTGTTGTATCCAAAACAAAAGCCGGTATTGTACCCTTCTTCTGCTGCCAATGGTGAAATTTTTGAAGCTATCGGCAAAAAAGATATCCTGCTACACCTGCCTTATCATTCATACGCACCGGTATTGATCTTTTTTAACCAGGCAGCTATTGATCCTGATGTAAAAGAGATCAGCATTACCTTATACAGGGTAGCTGCAGAGTCGCATATTGTGAATGCCCTCATCAGCGCAGCAAGAAATGGCAAAAAAGTAACCGCTTATATTGAACTCAAAGCCCGCTTTGATGAAGCAAACAATATTAAGTGGAGCCGTAAGATGAAGGAAGCTGGTGTTAAAATGGTGTATAGTAATCCTACCATCAAAGTACATTCTAAAATCGGCCTTGTAAAAAGAAGATCAAAAGACGAATGGAAAAATTGTGCAGTGCTGAGCACGGGAAACTTCAACGAAAACACTGCAGGGTTTTATACCGATCATGTGTTGTTTACCTGCGATAAAAAAGTGTGCAGGGAAA
>CBFGLL010000349.1:0-2899 GCA_965649585.1 uncultured Chitinophagaceae bacterium
TACAGCTTAAACAAATACTTTAAAGCCTGTGCATGATTTTTTCTGAAATCGGCAATGGTAGCTGGCTACACAAATCAACCCGCACTGCATTACAATACCGGCTGATGCGGGGGTGCCTCCAGAAAAAAGCTTTCCTACCGCAAAATAAATACGTTATGAACGCAGGTGGCTTGCCAAGCTATGCTCCCATAATCTGAAAATCAAAAATTTATTTTTGATTTAAACTATTTTTTTATTGTTTTTCAATAAATGTTGATTATGTTTGTGATGACATTTTAAAAACGCAGCAAATATGTCAAAAACAAACAACTTTATATTTTGGGGCCTCTACGTCGTGGCCTGGCTCATCTTTGTAGGCCTGTGTATTGAGGCTGGCGGATTACTGGTAAATTTCTTTTTCAGCCTGTACAGGCCTGAACTTGTTCAGCATCTTTATGAAAAGATCGACTTTTCCCAAATGTACAAAGAAAGCAAAATGGCCTTTTTCGGCACCTATAGCTTTATCCTTGTGATTTCAATTTTAAAAGCCTGGTTGTTTTACATCGTCATCCGGCTTATGCACAAAATGGATCTTTCAAAACCGTTCAGCAGTTTTGTGGCGAAACAAATTTCACTACTTAGTTATTTCACACTTTCCATTGGACTGTTGAGTTATATCGCCCGGAAAATCACAGATAGTTTAATGCATCACGGTTTTGTGCCAGGCAGGTTACAAGAATTTTGGGTAGACAGCCGGGCCTTTATTTTAATGGGCGCTATCCTTTATATTATTGCAACTATTTTCAAAAAGGGAGTAGACATTCAAACCGAAAATGAATTAACCGTATAAGCTATGGCAATCATCGTAAATTTAGATGTAATGATGGCAAAGCGGAAAATGTCGCTCAACGAACTTTCTGAAAAAGTGGGGCTCACTTTATCCAACCTTTCTATTTTAAAAACAGGGAAAGCAAAGGCAGTTAGATTCAGTACATTGGAAGCCATTTGTAAGGTTTTGGATTGCCAGCCAGGCGATATCCTGGAATATGTTGATGAGAAACAAAAACCAACAAAGCGGTAAGCTGTGTATTGAAGCAAACTGGGTTTGAAGGTTAGAAATTCTGCTTTTGTATTACACCCCGTCTGGGCAAACACTTAAGATATGAAGACAGCGATCATGATCATCTGGACAGTTTTTTTTACAACTTCCGCTTACGGGAATGACGGCGTGTATTTAACTCGGGGCGGCGTAATTTATCCCACAAAAGAAACGAAGATTTCACTCAACAGGGAGATCCTGTCATTTAGCGTTCGAGACAAAGTTTGCCGTGTTAATATCCTTTTTGAGTTCAACAACCCGGAGAACATCGAAAGAAAACTAATGGTCGGTTT
Organism: uncultured Chitinophagaceae bacterium; assembly: GCA_965649585.1. Lineage (GTDB taxonomy): Bacteria > Bacteroidota > Bacteroidia > Chitinophagales > Chitinophagaceae > Ferruginibacter. The sequence continues at coordinate 1,372 of CBFGLL010000349.1, forward strand.
CCAGGCGCCCACAGCTGTTGGCGATGTGCCTGATAATATTTCAAATAAAAACCAAATCGCCGATTTTAAAATACTGGCAAATGGACAATCTCTTACATACAAACTGAAAGCAGCCGGGTGCGAGGACTGTGAACTTAAAGAACCCAAAGAATTTCAATTCTCGCAATCGGAGCAAGGAGTTTTTGTGTACCTATTTGAGTTAACGTTTAAGCCTGGAATTAACAGGATAAACCATAGCTATTCTTTCCCTGCGAGTTCAAACGTTGCCTTTGACCAAATTTACAATTACATTTTAACGACAGGTGCTAAGTGGGCAGGGGGAACAATTAAAAACCTGACCATAAACTTCGACCTGGGCAGCAACAAATATTTTTACGTCAACGACATTTTTGAAAGAGACGCAAGCTGGAGCATTATTGGTAGTGGCAAGCTAACGAGCAAAAAATTTATCAATGATGCAGACTCCGGCAGAATGGTAAGAGTGCTTTCGGGGAGTTTACAAATTCACGTTAAAAACTTCAGGCCAATAAAGAATATAGAGTTTGGGATAATTTGCGACAATTCTTTTATCAGCTTGCCAACAGATTCTGAAAAATTAGAACAAGGAAAAGTTTTTGGCATTTGCGGATTAAGTTTAAACAGCGATGTTAAATACCCGGAAGAGACTTTGAAAATTTTGAAAAACACTGTGTATGCCCAATACTCCTACTCCTTTAGCAGCAAGGACCTGTTAGCGTATTTTTCACAATTTGACTGGTATATGCCAGACCCAAACATTACAATGGAACAGATTAAGCTAACAGCGAAAGAACAACAATTTATAGAGGAAATATTAAGGCGAGAAAAAGATTAAACTACCCAACCCTAAAAATTTACACAGCAAAAAGGTTGAAGCCGTCTCAATAACTGGCCCGCTAATGGCAGGATATTTTATTCTTAAACATCAACAGCATGAAAATAGCTACCTACAATGTAAACGGCGTAAATGGCCGGCTGCCCGTGCTGCTAAAATGGCTGGAGCAGTCAGGTGCCGACGTGGTATGCCTGCAGGAGTTAAAAGCACCTACGGAAAAATTTCCGTTAAGCGCCATTAACGAGCTGGGTTATGATGCTATATGGCATGGACAAAAAAGCTGGAATGGCGTGGCAATTTTAACGAAAGAGGGAATGAGCGTAGAAGAAACTACCCGGCAGCTGCCGGGCAATGATGAGGATGAACACAGCCGGTATATTGAGGCTGTGGTGAATGGTATTAGCATCGGCTGCCTGTACTTACCCAATGGCAACCCGGTTGATACCCCGAAGTTTGACTACAAACTGGAATGGTTTAAACGCCTGCATAAACATGCCCAAAAATTATTGAAGAAAGATAAGCCTGCCATACTGGTGGGCGATTTCAACGTGATGCCTACCGAACTCGATGTGTACAAACCAGAACGCTGGGTAAACGATGCGTTGTTTCGCAAAGAAGTGCGGGCAGCGTTTAAAAAACTAACCGACCAGGGCTGGACAGACGCCATCAGGCACC
>CBFGLL010000350.1:0-2899 GCA_965649585.1 uncultured Chitinophagaceae bacterium
CCGTAAGCACACCTACCTGTGTTACAAGAACGATAACATTTACAGATAACTCTGCGCCAAATGTTGGCACCATTACCAATTGGAACTGGAATTTTGGCGACCCTGCCAGCGGTGCATCCAACACGTCAACGCTGCAAAATCCAACGCATGTTTTTGGCACTGCCGGCACTTATAATGTAACCCTCACTGTTACCAACAGCGAAGGTTGTATTAGCACGGTCTCCACTCAACAGGTGAACATTAATACACTGCCCACATCTAATTTTAGTTTGCCGGAAGTTTGCCTGCTTGATCCTTTTGCCCAATTCAGTGATTTGAGTACAGCCATCAGCCCTGCAACAGTTTCTGCGTGGAGTTGGAACTTTGGTGATCCTGGCAGTGGTACCAACAACACCTCCACCGTTCAAAATGCGCAGCATACCTATTCTGCAGTAGGCAATTATAATGTGAGCCTGGTGGCTATCACCAATAATGGTTGCACTGATACGCTCACACAGGTGTTAACCGTAAACGGTGGTAACCCGCAGGCCAATTTTATACAGTTGAATACCGCCACGGCCTGTTCCAGTGATAGTATATCTATTCAAAATAAATCCACAATAGCGAGCGGTAATATTACCAAGGTGGAAATACATTGGGATAATACGAACCAGCCCACCGTATTTGAACTTGATGATGTGCCAGTATTTGACAAAATCTATAAACATAAATATCCCACTAGTACCAATACGCTCACGTACAACGTACGATTCAGGGCTTATTCCGGCGGAGTGTGTGTGCATGATAGAATACTGCCTGTAACGGTGTTAGCAACACCGAGTGTTCAGCTGGCAGATTTTCCTGATCAATGTTTAATTGTTGCAACTCCGACGGTGCTCAACCAGGGTACTGAATCGGGTGGAGTAGTGGGAACTGAAACGTATAGCGGACCCGGCGTTTCTTTTAATGGCACCAACTGGGTTTTTGATCCGGCCCTCGCTGGAATTGGGTTACATACTATCAGGTATAAATTCACCGCTACGGCCGGTGGATGTGTGGATTCAACAGAAAAAACGATTCGTGTGCTGGATACGGCAACAGCCAGGTTTGCACTGCAAAATCCAGCCTGTGAAACACTGCCGGTAAGTTTTACAGATCAGTCGACAGCGCCTGCGGGCATAACGCTTCAAAGCACCGTTTGGGATTTTGGCGATGGAACCGGGGTGCGGACTTTTACCGCAGGAACTGTGGTACAACACAGCTACAACGCTGCAGGAACCTATACGGTTACCATGTATAATTTATCAACCGCAGGTTGCCGCAGCAATGCCAGCAGCCAGCAAATTGTGATACATCCTATACCTGTGCCTGCATTTACGTTCCCTGCAAGTTTGTGTTTACCAGCCGCCTCCGTGGCATTTACCAACACTACTTCTATTTCTGACGGCAGCCTGGCCACTTTAAACTACCTGTGGAACTTCGGTGATCCAGCAAGCGGAGCCAATAATACTTCCACTGTAAAAGACCCCACCCATGTTTATTATTCTGCAGGCCCATTCAATGTTAACCTGCAGGTTACAAGTGCAGCGGGCTGTGTACACGATACTACCATCACCGTCTCCTCCATTCATCCACAACCGAAGGCAGATTTTACCACCAATAAAGTTGCCATTTGTATTGGAGACAATGTAACGTTTACCGATGCAAGCAACGGCGCTGATGGCACCATAACGAACTGGAACTGGAACTTTAACGATAGTAGCCCGATAGGCACAAACCCTGTGGAGACGCACACCTACAATTCAGCAGATAATTATAATGTAAGCCTTTACATTGTAAACAGTTTTGGTTGCCATAGTGATACCGTTTCCAGGCCATTTAAAGTGTATGAACCACCAACTGTAAATGCAGGCCAGGATGTATTTGTGCTGGAAGGAGGAAGCGCTACCTTGTCGCCAACTTATACCGGTGAAGACAATATTTATTTATGGACGCCGGCAGATTATCTCAATAACAACGCTATAGCAAACCCGGTTACTACCCCTTTACTGGATATTAATTACCGCATTTTGGTAAGTAACCCGGGCGGTTGCAGTGCATGGGACGAAGTGATGGTAAAGCTGTTGAAAGCTCCCAATATTCCAAATACTTTTTCGCCAAATGGGGATGGTATCAACGAGCGGTGGATCATTGAGTACCTGGATACCTATCCAAACTGCCGTGTAATGGTATTTACAAGGGCGGGCCAAAAAGTGTTTGAATCAAGAGGTTACAGAACTCCATGGAATGGAACGATGAACGGTAAAACATTACCACTCGATACTTATTATTACATCATAGAACCAGAGAATGGTCGCAAGCCTATTACCGGTTTTGTTACCATCATCAAATAAATTATAGTGAACAAGTTATTGAAGCGGCACATGAAAAAATTAATCTTCTTATCAGCTTTTAGCCTTGTGAATGCAATTGCTTTTGCACAGGCAAAACCCAGCTACACGCAGTATGTGTTGAACAATTATATTTTAAACCCTGCAGTTACGGGCATTGAGAATTATACTGATATCAGGCTGAGTCATCGCAACCAGTGGAGTGGTATCAACGGAGCCCCGGTAACTACCTATGCAAGTTTTCATACGGCTTTGAATAAGCCCGACCTGCGAACAACGGCTACATCATACCAGGTGCCGGGCGAAAACCCCCGTGGTGAACAATACTGGCAGGAATATACTGCGCCCAGGGCTCATCATGGCATTGGGGCAATGGCAGTCAATGATAAAGCGGGATACATTAATCGCTGGTCATTTGCGGCATCATATGCTTACCACAAACCATTGGGGGTGAGGACCACGTTAAGTGCAGGTTTAAATGCAGGTATCAGCAGCGTAAGTTTAGATCGTACAAAAATCAACTGGGCCAG
>CBFGLL010000351.1:0-2878 GCA_965649585.1 uncultured Chitinophagaceae bacterium
TTTCGTGCATGGCACCTAATAATTTTATGATTTCATATTGTGCGGGGTTGGTATCCTGGTACTCATCTATTAAAATGTATTTGAACTTGCGCTGGTATTTGCTGAGTGCATCGGGATGCGTTTTTAACAGCTCATACATTTTAACCAGCAGGTCGTCAAAATCCATGGCACCATTTTTAAAACAGCGATCGGTATAAGCTTTAAAAATCTGCCCTATCATGGGGCGGTTAGCCCTTGCATCTTCCTGCTGCAGCATATAATCGTTGATGTATTCACCCGCCGTTACCAGGGCATTTTTTGCGGCAGATATCCTGTTGTACACCACGTTGGGTTTATACTGTTTATCGTCGAGCCCCATTTCGTTCACCACGGTTTTTACCACCGACTTTGCATCATCCGTATCATAGATCGTAAAATTATTGGGGTAACCCAGTTTGTTGGCTTCGCCCCGCAGTATGCGTGCAAACACACTATGAAAAGTTCCTATATAAAGATTTCTTGCCTCGTGGTTGCCCAGTATCCTTGCGATACGTTCTTTCATTTCGGCAGCAGCCTTATTGGTAAATGTAAGCGCCAAAATGTTGAATGCATCTACATCGTGGGCTGCCATCAGGTGTGTGATACGGGTGGTTAATACTTTTGTTTTTCCGCTTCCGGCCCCGGCAATGATCATGATTGGGCCATCTTTATGAGTTACCGCTTCCCGTTGTGGGCCATTTAACTCGTCTAAATAATTCCTCATTAAGCAAAGGTAATTTTTTTATAAGGGAGAAATAAGGATGTTGGTAAGATGCTGTCGCTATCCTCAAAAAATTTGTGATACCTCTTATAAAATTATTTTACCTACCATATTCACCAGCAAATAATTGATTTACAGGGATTGACTACCATATATCAAAAAAACTTGCAGACCCATATTGTACAAGCAGGTTTTTGGTTAACTTGTACCTCTAACACCGCTTGATGAATGAACCAGAAAAAGATCTTTCTAGGGCTCACTTTTGTTGTGGGCATTTTTATTTATTCCTGTACAAAACATGAAGCCTACATGCAGGCTGGAGGCAACTTACCTACACAGTATATGACCGTACTTCCCGATGGTAAAATGCAACCCGCCAGTGTAATTGTTGCGAGCGGAGGTTCCATTACTTTTGTAAATTCGCACAACAAACCTCACCAGATACTTACACTGGATGCCGACAGCAGCATTTTTACGCCGGTAATTGCGCCGGGCAGTTCATACTTTTTTAAAAATGATACTTTGATCGGCAGCTTTAGTTATAAGTGTGTTTTAGATTCAAGCATTAACGGAAATATCACTATCAGGCAGTAGTGGTACAAAGCCATCAGCATGCAGCATGTTGAAATTATAGACCAGGAACATTTTGATAAATATTACCATCGCATAAAACCGTCGAGGTCAGTTGCGCATTTCATAGACTTTTACTGGCAAACAAAATTTGATAGCCTGTGGGACCAATATCCTGAAGGGTTTTCAGATGCCTTATTTCCAAATATCGGTTACACATACCTCATCAACCTGGGTACACCCTTTGTAATGCAGGTGGGCAAAAAAAAGTATGATATGAAAACCGATGGATTCTTGCCCCGCCATCAAAGTATAGAATGTTTTCATCAGAAAGGAAATTGCCTCTTCGGTATCAAGTTTAAAATATCGCCGATCATTTTTGAAAAAAAAGTAAACTTCTCCGAATACAATGAATCCATTTTTCCTTTGAGTTACCTGCTGGAAAAGCAGATCATCGAGGGGTTAAAATCAGCCACCACGTTTAATGAAAGGGTGAATATCCTCAACGGGCATTATCAAACCATCATTAAAAAGTTTGAAGGATCCGCCTTGCCCGTTACCATCGTTTCAGAAATTATAGATCATTGCAGCAAAAACATGGCATTTGCAGAACCCATTGAAAATATGGCGGCCAAATATGCCGTAAGTTCCCGCACCCTGCAGCGCTATTTTGAAAAATGTACCAGCCTCAGTACAAAAAAAACATTGCAGATACTTCGCATACGGAAAGCTGTAGAACAAATGGCGAGCGACCCAGATAATTTCCGCATTGCACAATACGGCTATTACGATTACAGTCATTTCTACAAACACCTGCAGCAGTTTCTCCCGAAAACCGTGATGCAAAAACTCAATAAGAGTATCCGTTCCCGTTAGTTGATGTAACATTCAACATACTCATAAAAAAAGGCCATGCTGATGCATGACCTTTATAGTACTCAACTTCAAACTTAAAAACATTTTATCATTAGTTGCCAGCCCTCTGTCTTTCTTCTTCGCTGCCGGTGGTTCTTCTCCTGGCACCTGCCACCGTTTTTTTACCGAAACGATAGCTAAAGCTTATATTGGCTACCCTTGATTCCCTCTGCGCATTCCATTTTTCAATATAGTTGTCGTAAGTAATAGTGGCTCTTGGAAGATTTGTCCAGAAAATATCAGTTACGTTTAGTTTCAAAGTGCCCTTATTTTTCAAGATCATTTTTTGAACGCCTGCACTAATGCCCCACTGTGGTTTTGATACCATGAAACCATATTGGCCACCGCTGCTGTACACACCATTAAGTTCAGATGACCATCCTTTTTTAAAGCTGAAATTGTTATTGATCCGGATGTCTGCGGCAGGCTTACCATTATTCAATTTTGTTTCCCCGAGGCTGCCATTGAAATGGTTATAATATATATCGGCATTGTTGATCATGTTCCACCAGCTGTTAATTTTCACTGGAGCAGAAACGGATAAGCCTGCATAATCGCTGCTGCTGATGTTTACAGGTATCTGCACCGTAACGTTATCATCTTCCGGGTTTTGAGGGAAGATGTCGTTGTAGCGTGCAATCACAATATTCTGGT
>CBFGLL010000352.1:0-2873 GCA_965649585.1 uncultured Chitinophagaceae bacterium
TGTTGGGGCGCTGTGCAAAAGTCGTCTGGCAGCTAAAAAGAAAGCACACGGTAACAGCACTATACCAGCAATTTGAAAGTTTCGACATACAGCATGTTGTTTGAAATTTGAATAACGCCTACCTATAAATCTAAAAAATAGCGGTGAAATTTCAAACAGCGAATTAACCTAATTGAGAAAGTCAAGTGCAAATAAAAAGCTGCCTGAAGAGGCAGCTTTCGATAAAATTTTTGAACCAATCTTATTTTACCTGTCCCATCTTAGCTTCGATGCTAAGGGTGGCGTGAGGTACCGCTCTTAATCTTGCTTTGTCGATGAGTTTACCTGTAACACGACAGATGCCGTAGGTTTTATTTTCGATGCGCATCAAAGCTTTTTCGAGGTGATCGATAAAAGTGATCTGGCGGCTGGCCATCTGGCTCAGTTGCTCTCTTTCCATGCTAAGGCTACCATCTTCCATGGTCATGTAGCGGTTGTCGGTTTCATCACCGCCCATATCATCCTTTCGGGTGATAAGGCCTTGCAGGTAATTCAATTCCTTTTTTGCAGATGCGAGCTTGCGCTGGATCAGTTCCCTGAATTCCGTTAAATCGCTGTCGCTGTAACGTACGATCGGTGCTCCCGGATCATTTTTGGGTTGATCCAGTACAGATTTTGTAAAATCTGGCTGATAGGTACGTGATGTCTTTGTGTTGATTTTTGGAATACTCACTGGTTTCGCTGGTGTTATTTTAATGTCTTTTGGATTAGCTGCATTTGCCTTTGGCCCTACCGGTTTAGGTGGAGTTACGGGCTTTGGAGCCGGTTTCTTTTCTTCTACTTTTTTAGTTACCACGGCAGGTTTAACTACCGGGGCAGGCTTTGCAGGTGCTACTGCTTTTTTAGGAGCGGGAGCTGGCGCTGCTTTTTTAGGAGCAGGCGCTGCTTTTTTTGCAACTGGTTTCGCTACGGGCTTAGGGGCTGGTTTAGCAGCCTTTTTAGCAGCGGGAGCCGCTTTTTTGGAGACTGGTTTCACAACTTTCCCCCCTACCGGACGGGCTGGTTTGGCAACCGGTTTAGCAGCTGCCTTCCCGCCTGACGGACGGGCAGGTTTTGGCGCTGGTTTCACCGCTTTCTTTGGCGCTGGCCTGGCGGCTTTAGGGGCCGGTTTTGCTGCCTTTTTAGGGGCTGGTTTTGCCGCGGCTTTCTTAGGGGCTGGTTTAGCCACTGCTTTCTTGGGTGCTGGCTTTTTTGCTGCCGGTTTAGCTACTTTTTTGTTGGTTGCCATCGTCAGAGTTTTTTTACATATACGTTTAATGTAGCATCATTCACTTCTATGGTATCTCCCTGGGTTAAAACAGGTAAAAATTGGAAAGAATCCGCTAAAATTTCGCCGCAAATATAATCTTTAAATTCATTTAATGCGTTTTGCAGCCCATTTTCCGCTACCTCTACGCCAATGCGGTCGGTAAGCTCGAAACCCTTGTCTTTCCTGATATTCTGGATCCGGTTCACAAATTCACGGGCATGTCCTTCCTTCATCAATTGATCGGTAATTGTAATATCAAGTGCAACGGTTAAACTTCCCTTGGTCGCTATCTCATATCCCGGTATTTCATCGGTGATCACTTCCAGGTCTTCAGCATTGATCTCAATGGCTTCTTCTCCTGTTTTCACCCCTTCGGCATTTAACAGGTATGGCCCCTTCATCACTTCTTCGATGGTTGTATTGTCCATCTTTTCAATTTCACCTGCGGCCCATTTCATTTTTGCTCCCAGCTTTTTACCGAGGGTTTTAAAATTGGCTTTTGCTTTTTTGCGAATGAAGTCATTATCTGCTGCAAGGATGTCGATCTCTTTAATATTCGTTTCCGCTTTTATAATATTTTCAACCAGCCTTATATGTTCGGCCATCTCTGCATCCATAGCGGGAATAAACACTTTTTGTAAGGGTTGCCTTACTTTGATATTTACTTTTTTGCGCAGCGATAAAATGAGTGAAGAAACGTCCTGCGCCAACTGCATTCTTTTTTCGAGGCCGGTATTGATCACCGACTCATCTGCCTTCGGATAAAAGGCATGATGCACAGAAGCGTGTTCCTGGTTTTTGCTCACCGCATTCAGGTTGCCAAATAACCAATCTGCAAAAAACGGTGCCACCGGAGCTATCAGCCTGCTGAGGGTTTCGAGGCACTCATAGAGAGTTTGATAAGCGCAGATTTTATCATGCTCGTATTCTCCTTTCCAAAAACGACGGCGGCAAAGGCGCACGTACCAGTTGCTGAGCAAGGTATCTGTAAACTCTTCAATTGCCCTGCCTGCCTGCGTGGGTTCGTAGTTATCAAAATTTTCGGTGGCTTCTTTTACCAGGCTGTTGAGGGCCGACAAGATCCATTGATCTATTTCGGGCCTGTCTTTTACAGGTATGTACTGTTCTTCAAACTTAAAGCCATCCACGTTTGCATACAATGCAAAAAACTGGTAGGTATTATAGAGCGTGCCGAAGAATTTGCGTTGTACCTCTTTAATGCCTTCTTCATCAAATTTCAAACTATCCCAGGGAGAAGCATTGGTGATCAAATACCAGCGGGTAGCGTCTGGCCCGTACTTTTCAATGGTAGTAAATGGGTCAACTACGTTGCCGAGGCGCTTGCTCATTTTATTGCCGTTTTTATCCAGCACAAGGCCATTACTTACCACAGTTTTGTAAGCTACGGAGTCGAATAACAATGCTGCCAGTGCGTGCAGGGTATAAAACCAGCCACGGGTTTGGTCAACTCCTTCTGCAATGAAATCTGCCGGGAAGGATTGCTTAAAGGTTTCTTTATTTTCAAAAGGAAAATGCCATTGCGCATAAGGCATGGCGCCACTGTCGAACCATACATCTACCAGGT
>CBFGLL010000353.1:0-2871 GCA_965649585.1 uncultured Chitinophagaceae bacterium
GCTGATAAAGCTAACCTGTTAACAGTGCTGAGGGTAAGGTTTGAAAAAAACAAAAACCGGCATAAAGGGATAGATTGGGAGAAGGTAGAAGCAAAGCTTAGAAAAGCCGATGATAAGCTTTGGTCGCTGCAGCAGATGGAGCAAACAGGCGGAGAACCCGATGTGACTGGTTTTGATAAAAAAAGCGGGGAATATATTTTTTATGATTGCTCTGTAGAAAGCCCCAACGGTAGAAGAAGTGTATGCTATGATCACGAGGCACTGGAAAAAAGAAAAGAAAATAAACCCCGTGACAGCGCCATGAATATGGCGGAAGAAATGGACATTTCCATTCTTACAGAAGATGAATACAGGCAGCTTCAACAACTAGGTGCATTCGATTTAAAAACTTCAAGCTGGATAGCTACAACACCCGCTATACGAAAACTTGGTGGTGCGTTGTTTTGCGACCGGCGCTATGATACTGTTTTTTTATACCATAATGGAGCAGACTCTTACTATGCTGCCCGCGGTTTCAGGGGCTCCCTGAAAGTATAGCTCAATTTTTTACATCGTTTCTCTCAATCTCTGTTTAAGCCGGCAAGCATTCTGCTCGAACAGGTGTTTATGATGAAATGCTTTTGAAATATCTTTGCCGCCGAACAATTATGGCAGCACTTTCATTTCAATTAGAAAACACCGATTTCCACAGCAAGGCCAGGGCAGGAACCATCACGACGGATCATGGCATTATTCAAACGCCCATCTTCATGCCGGTAGGCACAGTGGGTAGTGTAAAAGCTGTCACCCAACAGCAGCTCGTGGAGGAAGTGAAGGCTGAAATCATTCTCGGCAATACCTATCACTTGTTTCTGCGACCCGGGCTTGAGACCCTGGAATCAGCCGGAGGTCTCCATAAATTTAACGGATGGAACAGGCCTATTCTCACCGACAGTGGAGGGTTCCAGGTTTTTTCACTGGCAGGCCAAAGAAAATTAACGGAGGAGGGCGCCATTTTTCGATCGCATATCGACGGAAGTAAGCACATGTTCAGCCCAGAGAAGGTGATGGACATTCAACGCATTATTGGTGGTGATATCATCATGGCTTTCGACGAATGCCCGCCAGGCGGGAGCGAATATACCTATGCAAAAACTTCGATGGAACTTACGCATCGCTGGCTGGACCGATGTTTCCATCAGTTCAATAATACAGCTGACAGGTACGGGTACACGCAAAACCTGTTTCCCATAGTGCAGGGTGGAGTACACCATGATTTAAGGAAAGCGAGCTGCGATTTTATCTCATCTAAAAATGCCACCGGGAATGCTATTGGCGGTTTAAGTGTAGGGGAGCCGATTGAAACCATGTATGAAATCTGTGATCTCTGTTGCGACCATCTGCCTAAAGACAAACCCCGCTACCTGATGGGTGTGGGCACACCATGGAATATCCTGGAATGTATAGGAATGGGCATTGATATGTTTGATTGTGTGATGCCGACCCGCAATGGGAGAAACGCCATGTTATTCACCACTAAAGGTGTTGTAAACATCGATAACAAAAAATGGGAAAGAGATTTTTCACCAATTGATGATGGAATTGATTGCCCCATGAGCAACTATTATTCTCGTGCCTACCTTCGGCACCTGCTCAAAAGCCAGGAGTACCTGGGGCTTACTATCGCCAGCATTCATAACCTGGCATTTTATCTCTGGCTGGTTAAAGAGGCGAGGAAACATATTCAAACCGGCGATTATCTGGGCTGGAAAAATGAGATGATCCCCATTCTACAACAAAAATTGTAGTGGAAAAGTTCAGCACCAAACAATATGGGGGTGCTTTTGAATGTTATTAGTTCTGATTATCTTTATCGTTCTGACTAACTTTTAAAATATGAAAAAGATCCTCCCACTATTTGCGGTATTATTTACAATTACATTTTCCGCAATAGCCCAGAACACTGCCGTTCAAAATGCCAGTATCCCGAAAGACGCCCCTATTGACGTAACGGTTACTGATTTCAAAAACAACTACCTGCCCCAGGAGATCATCGTTTTTCGGAGTGCACTCACCAATAAGGAGTACCAGGGCATCACTGGACCCGACGGAAAATTCAGTACACGGCTTCCCGCCGGCGACAGGTACGAAATTTTTATACTCGGCTTTAAAGACTCTACCAGTTATAATGTGATGGATATTCCTGCACCGCAGGGAAACGCTTATTATAAAAATCCGTTTAAAGTAGATATACAGTTTCAGCCCGCAAAAACATTTGTGCTGGAAAATGTAAATTATGAAACCGGTAAAGCTGAACTGGATGAAGACTCATACCCCGCCCTCGATGAACTGGTGAAATACCTGGTGAGGAGGGAAAACGAACGCATTGAAATTGGCGGCCACACAGATAACGTAGGAACCCCTGCTAATAACCTGAAATTATCAACGGAAAGGGCAGTTACGGTAATGCAATACCTCATTTCAAAAGGAATTGATCCTGCCAGGTTAGAAGCAAAAGGTTACGGTCTTACGATGCCATTAGAGAGTAATAAAACAGAAGAGGGGCGGGCAATAAACAGGCGAACTGAAGTTAAGATTCTTGACTAAATAAAATTTTTAATACAATAAAAAAAACCTCCGTTGATCCGGAGGTTTTTTTATGGGGAATATTTTTTTATAGTAGCGTTGCAGTTTTCAACCTGGTACTTACATCGGTAGTTTGAGTTGCGCTACCAGTAAAGGTTACATCAATTCTGGCGTTTGATTCAATCATACCATAATTAGGTGCGTAATATTGGTGAATATCAGTGGTAAAGGTTACAACGCCGGGTGGAATGCCCCCGATTGCCAGGTCTGTTTTTACGTGGATCACATTGTTGTAAGTGGTGCCGT
>CBFGLL010000354.1:0-2870 GCA_965649585.1 uncultured Chitinophagaceae bacterium
TTTAAAGCATGAACGATTGCCGAATATCTCACAGCATGAGCGTTCAATCCTGTTATCGGGGTTCGATACAGCAGGATAGTTTAAACTGCTTACTGGGTTTTAAAAAGATATTTGGACAATGAGAAAACGCATCATTTTCTTAAAAATTGTATGACCGAAAAGATTTTTTGAAAATCATACCAGCTTCATAGTCTGCCAGATAGCCATGCTGACGTATAAATCATTATTTTCGGCAAAAACTAAGTTGAGCACGGTAATTAACACCCTTTTTGTGTCTTATGATGGTATGACGGATCCGCTGGGACAGAGCCAGGTGATACCATATATGCAGGGGCTCATCAAAGCGGGTTACAGGGTAACAATTTTGAGCTGTGAGAAGCCAGGTATTTACGAAGAACGAAGAGCGATTATTCAGAAAATACTCGACGATTCCGGCATTGAATGGGTGGCTCTCCCTTATACCAAACGTCCTGCAGTATTATCTACTTTATACGACACATGGAGGCTAAAGAGGGCTGCGGCAGTTATCCATCGCAAAAAGAATCTGCAACTCGTACATACCCGTTCCGGTACCCCGGCGCTAGTGGGGTTATGGCTTAAGAAGAAATTTGGTATAAGGTTCCTGCACGACATCAGAGATTTTTATGCCGATAGCCGGGTAGATAGCGGAAGTTGGAACCAGGATTCATGGTTGTACAGAAATGTGTACAGGTACCTAAAAAAGGCCGAGGCGGAACAGTTAAGCGCATGCGATGGGGCAGTGTGCCTTACGTATGCCGCAGAAAAAATCATCAGGTCACTACCGGAGTTTGATGCGCACAAACCATTAGCTGTTATTCCCTGTAGTGTAGATGTTGAATTGTTTAACGCCGGCGCCATATCTCCGGCAGAAAAAAAAGACCTGACAGAGCGCTTCAACATCCATCCGGATGATGTGATTGTGAGTTATCTCGGTTCAATAGGTGGTTGGTACCTGGTAAAAGAGATGATGCAGTTTTTCGCTATGCTGATGGAAAGGATACCCACTGCTAAGTTTCTCTTTATTACCCCGCATTCTCCCCAGGAAATATTGCAGATCGCCGCTCAGTATTCGGTGCCACCGGATAAGCTGATATCAGCAAAAGGCATGCGAACAGAAATTCCCAGGCTGTTGTCGCTAAGCAGGTATTCTATCTTTTTCATCAAGCCCTGCTTCTCCAAACAGGCTTCCTCCCCAACAAAGCACGGCGAACTGATGGCGATGGGTATACCGGTGATCACCAATTCGGGAGTGGGAGATATGGAAATGATTGTGCGGAAATACAATGGCGGTATTCTCTTAAATGAATTCAATGAAATTTCGTTCAATGAAGCCATTGAACAATTACAAAGGACTGTTTTTGATAAAGATCAGATCAGGAGTGGTGCAATTGAATTTTATGCGCTATCGCAGGCAGTGGAAAAGTATACCTCCATGTATCAGCAGGTACTAACCCGCAGCTAAACATTTCCCTCGGCTGAAGGAGTCGGTGAAACCTGTTTCTTTTTTGGGCGCTTTTCATAAATTAAAAATAACGCCATCAGGAAAAAAGGCATACAAGGAATTTTGTATCGTACCAGCGTTCCAAAATTCAAGGTAGTGGCGCCAATAAATAAGGCAAATAAAATAGAAAAAAAGAAGCAATACATCACCAATGGATCCTTTACCAAAGTCGTGGCGAAACGTAGCGGGCCACATTTCCAAAGCACGATACCAAAAAAGATCATCAAACTAAGGCTTTCCAGTGAAGAAAGGAGTGTAGATATTTTCCTGGACTCCCAGATGTATGGCCTGAACAAGGTGGCATTAATAGCGGCCGGGGCCACTTTGAGCAGGCTCCCAAGGCTTTCTCCATCATATTCTACCCCAAGGCTAAAAGAAGACTCTGCCCTGTCAGACATACGGGTAAAATTTGTTTGCTGCGTTACCAATGATTCTGATAAACGTTCTACAGCCAAAGATCCCATTTCTTCATTTAGCTTTTGTGACATGCTTGAAAAAGCCACTACACTTGCAACTGCTATCAAAACAAAAACTACGAATTTGAATAAATAGCTTTTGATGTGACCCAGGTTTACGAAGACAAGAAAAATGAAAAAGAAGGGTATATAGGCAAAAAGAATATACGGCTTTACCGTTACTAATAAATATGCGCTGATAATCAGAATAGCGGTATAGATTATTATAGAAGTTTTTTTATAAAAAATAGAATAAGCAGAAAATGTGAACCACCCTAGCATTGCCATACACACAGGATCCTTTAAGGCACCCGAACTCCAGAATACCACAGTTGGAAAAAATAACACTGCAATTGCAATCATTTTATGTAACTCCGGCCGAAGTTTGTTGAAGAAAATAAAAAGCTTCCAAAGGCCCGTGAAGGCCAGCATCGAAAAAAATAAGTTAATGATCATGTACCGTCCAAATGAGAAAAAAGAAAAGACAGCCACCAGTTTTATAATTAACACATTCGACTCGGTGGCGAAATATCCCCTGGTAGAATTAGAAGAGATTAATTGTTCCGGGAATTCGGTGCCGGCGCTGAATAGCCACTTTATATTGCTCGGATCATTAAGGATTTGTTTATATAAATGTAGTCCCTCCCGATAATATAAATTCGTGGAATCGCCAGGAGTAATGTATCCGTAAAAGATCGTTATACAAAAGCTGCCCAATATTTTTGCCCAAAACGCATACTTATGATAAAACTTTAAATGGGGTTCTTTCAGCCGTTTGCGCTGCAGGGAGAATAGAAAATAAAACAATGCTACATACACCGGGAAAAGGAGGAAGTCTAAAAAACCCATCGCAGCAGTTGTTTTAATGTGATTAGTGTTTCAAATGTATTATA
>CBFGLL010000355.1:0-2865 GCA_965649585.1 uncultured Chitinophagaceae bacterium
AGCTGAAAAGAAAAAGGAGATGATGGGCAAAAGAAAAGATGCCTTCAAAGACCTGAACCTTAGCAACGACCAGGGAGAAAAATTAAAAGTGCACAACCAGGCAATGCAGGAAAAAATGAAAGCCTTAAAAAGCAATACTTCTCTCACCGAAGAGCAAAAGAAAGCTGAAATGAAAAATATCAGGCAGTGGTCTAAAGACGAACGTGCAAAGATCCTAACAGCAGAGCAACTGAAGAAAATGGAAGAAATGAAAAAAGACAGGATGCACAAAGGCAAAGGCCAGATGAAAAGAGATAAAAAAATGACCAGCAAATAATTAAAACCCTGAAAACACAACAGCCCGTTTACCCCGGGCTTTTTTTATGCACCAAAAGGTTGATGGCTCTTTCATGATTAGTCATTGAGTCATAAGTCATAAAGTTATTGGCAAGGGTTGCATTACTGTTGGTGCACAAATGACCCCATTGACCAATGACAATTGACTTATTACCAAATGACTCTTGCAGATTCACCCTAATGAGATACCTT
The DNA here is from genome assembly GCA_965649585.1 of uncultured Chitinophagaceae bacterium. Classification (GTDB taxonomy): domain Bacteria; phylum Bacteroidota; class Bacteroidia; order Chitinophagales; family Chitinophagaceae; genus Ferruginibacter. The sequence continues at coordinate 529 of CBFGLL010000355.1, forward strand.
TGCCCCTCATCTACTGTTGCAAAACAGCAAAATCACTTCAACATGAGCCAGTCTCCGTTTCAAAAATTCACCGCTAAAAAAAAGAACAGCGTAGTAAAAGAAGAAATTCGCCAGGAAAAGAAAAAAGCCAGGGCAGAAAAAAATGCCTATTTCGATAAGCTGAAAGAAGAGAAATACCAGGCTATGCTTGCAAAACGGGCCCAGAAAGCGGGCACCGCACCCAAAGATAACCAGGCAAAAAAATCGCCGGCTGCTCCGGTTGGTGCAAAAAAAGCGCCTGCTAAATCTTCCTCCAACAAAGTTGCTGACACAAAAGCCACTGATAAAGTGATGCCCCTTAATAAGTTCCTGGCGCATTGCGGCGTTTGTTCACGCAGGGATGCTGTGTCGCTGATTACAGAAGGTAAGGTAAAAGTGAACAAAACAGTAGTAACAGAGCCGGGTTATAAAGTACAACCGTCAGATGAGGTTTTTTACAACGGCAAAAAACTATTCGTCACCAAAAACCTGGTGTACATATTATTGAATAAACCAAAAGATTATATTACTACCAGTGATGATCCGCAGGGAAGGAAAACGGTGCTGCAATTAATTAAAGCTGCCACCGACGAACGGATATACCCCATCGGCCGCCTGGATAGGAATACATCTGGTGTGTTGCTGCTCACCAACGATGGTGATCTCACTCAAAAATTATCACACCCCAGTTACGAAGTAAAAAAGATCTACGAAGTGAGGCTGGACAAATTATTAACCAAAGCACATTTCGACCAGATATTAAAAGGACTTACACTCGAAGACGGTATCGTTCATGTTGATAGCCTCGCTTATGCCGACAGCAAAGACAAATCTATCATCGGAATTGAAATTCATAGCGGCCGCAACCGCATTGTGCGCCGCATTTTTGAAAGCCTTGGGTACGATGTAAAAGGCCTCGACAGGGTGATGTACGCCGGGCTCACCAAAAAAAATGTAGAACTTGGCAAGTGGCGGTATCTCAGCGAAAAAGAAATTCGCCTTCTCAAATACCTCAACGCTTCAAAGAAAAAATAAAGTGGCAAGGCAAGTTTTTTCCATCGTTTTTGAAAACGACGACTTCATCGCAATTAATAAACCCTCGGGTTTATTAACTATTCCTGACAGGGCACAATCTGAACCTTCGCTCAAAGACATGCTCAAAGACAACTACGGCAATATTTTTACCGTGCATCGCCTCGACAGGGACACGAGCGGGCTCGTACTATTTGCAAAAAACGAAACCAGCCATAAATACCTCAACCAGCTTTTTGAAGACAGGATGGTAGATAAATTTTATGCGGGCATAGTAATTGGCCAGCCTGCAGAAAAAAAAGGATTAATTGACGCTCCTATTGCAGAACATCCCAGCCTTAAAGGACAAATGCAGGTACACAGTAAAGGAAAGGCTTCACAAACGGCTTATGAAGTATTAGTTGCCAATAAATATTTTTCGCTTGTTTCTTTTCAACTGCTCACGGGGCGAACGCACCAGATAAGGGTGCACTGTAAAAATATGGGCCATCCGCTTGCCTGTGATCCTTTATATGGCGACGGTAAACCAGTGTTGCTATCAGCAGTTAAGAAAAAATTCAAGCTGAGCAAACTCGAAGATGAAGAACGGCCCATCATCAACAGGCTTGCGCTACATTCCCACAGGCTCGAATTTACCGACCAGCATCAGCAACCGATCCGGCTTGAAGCTCCCATCCCGAAAGAATTTAATGCACTCATGACCCAACTCCGCAAACTGGGCTAATTTGCCTGGCTCTCAACCATTCAAAAAAATATCTTATTTATTTTTCAATATTTTTTGAAAATTCAGAAACAGTATCTACATTTGTTGTATGAAACTGGCAGAAGCAAAACAACAATTCATCAGCAGCTGGGGCGCATTTGGCACCCAATGGGGCATCAACCGCACCATGGCTCAGATTCATGCATTATTGCTGGTAAGTGTAAACCCGCTCACGCAAGATGAAATAATGGAAGAACTGAGCATCAGTCGGGGTAATGTGAATATGAATATTCGTGAACTGATCGGCTGGGGCCTGGTAGACAGGGTGATCATCGCAGGGGAAAGAAAAGAATATTTTACAGCGGAAAAAGATATCTGGAAAGTAGCCACACAGATCATAAAAGAACGAAAGAAGAGAGAGCTGGATCCCATGATAAAACTACTGGCACAATTAGAAAAAGTGGAAGGCGATAAAAAGGATAAAGAAGTGCAGCAGTTCACCGAAGTAATAGGCAGTATTAAAAAGCTGGGCATCCAGGCAGATAAAACTTTAGATACCGTGATAAAAGCAGAAGAAAACTGGT
>CBFGLL010000356.1:0-2862 GCA_965649585.1 uncultured Chitinophagaceae bacterium
CGGGTTCCCTGCCTGCTTGACGCAGTCAGGCAGGGAATCCCGTACGTGGTACAAAGCCTTTCAGAAATTGAAAGGCTTTCTTATTTTTAGTCCATGATCACCGTTTACGTATTATCTAGTGAGAAAGATGGTGCAACTTATGTAGGTATGGCCAAGAATGCACTCTTGAGGCTCGGTGAACATAACGCAGGAAGAAATCGTTACACAAAAGGGCATCTCCCCTGGAAAATTATTTATACCGAAATTTTGGCGGATTGGGCAAGTGCCAGATTAAGAGAAAAATATCTCAAATCAACAGCTGGGAAAAATTGGCTGCGCAAAAAATCAGGTGGAAATGAAGGAATCACGGGTTCCCTGCCTGCTTGACGCAGTCAGGCAGGGAATCCCGTACGTGGTACAAAAACAGCTCTTCAATCCCCGGGGAGCTTTTTTTTGCACAATTATTTTTCTAGTGTTGGTAATTCCACCTTTTTACTATTGTACATCAAACTTACCAAACTAGGAACTAATCAACCTCACCTAACATTTTCCACATAATTACCCTAGCCTTTCGTAATTTTGCCACGCAAAAAACAAATAACATCTAAAAGATTCAGCTATGAGTACAGTAAAAGTTGCTATCAACGGTTTTGGACGAATTGGTCGCCTCGTATATCGCCAGATTTATAATATGGATGGAATTGATGTGGTGGCGATTAACGATCTCACCAGCCCGGCTGTGTTGGCGCATTTATTAAAATATGATAGTGCACAGGGAAGGTTTGAGCAGGAAGTAAAACATACAGAAAATTCAATTGTGGTAAATGGCGAAGATGTAAAAATTTATGCTCAAAAAGATCCGGCACAAATTCCATGGGGTACTCATGATGTGGATGTGGTGATTGAATGTACTGGCTTCTTTACTGATAAAGATAAAGCTGCGGCACACCTTACAGCGGGTGCAAAAAGAGTAGTGATCTCTGCCCCGGCAACAGGTGATTTAAAAACAGTTGTATTTAACGTTAACCATGCAATTTTAGACGGCAGCGAAACCATCATCAGTTGTGCAAGTTGCACTACCAACTGCCTTGCACCAATGGCTAAAACGCTTAATGATAATTTCCAGATACAAACCGGTATCATGAGTACCATTCATGCATACACCAACGACCAGAACACATTGGATGCTCCTCATCCAAAAGGTGATCTTCGTCGTGCAAGGGCTGCCGCTGCTAATATTGTTCCCAACAGTACAGGTGCAGCAAAAGCCATTGGCCTGGTGTTGCCAGAGTTGAAAGGTAAATTAGACGGTGGCGCTCAAAGGGTTCCCACCATCACCGGCTCGGTAACAGAGTTGTATAGCATTCTTGGTAAAAAAGTAACTGCAGAAGAAGTAAATGCTGTTATGAAAGCTGCCAGCAACGAAAGTTTTGGTTATACCGAAGATGAAATTGTAAGCAGCGATATCATCGGCATTCGTTTTGGGTCTTTATTTGATGCCACGCAAACCAAAGTAATGACAGTGGGAGATCAGCAAATGGTAAAAACCGTGAGCTGGTACGATAATGAAATGAGTTATGTAAGCCAGTTGGTGCGTACAGTTCATCATTTCGCAGGGTTGATCAGTAAATAATTTTATGTAGCCAGCAGAAGTGCAGTGCCGAATTTCTGTGGCGTCGCACTCTTGTACGGCATCAATTAGTTCAGCATATTTCCAAACGCTAAGTCGCAAAGGAACCTCTTAGCGACTTAGCGTTTTTCATTTTTAATACTCCTCAACATGTCAGAATTCAGCAACCATAACTTCTCGGGGCAAAAAGCTTTAATACGGGTTGACTTCAATGTGCCGCTTGATGAAACCTTCAACATCACAGACGATACCCGTATGCGTGCAACACTTCCAACCATCAATAAAATTTTAAAAAATGGTGGATCGGTAATTTTAATGAGCCATTTAGGCAGGCCAAAAGACGGCCCCACAGATAAATATTCATTAAAACACCTGGTGGAGCACCTTCAACAATTATTAGGCGCCAATACAAAAGTTTTTTTTGCGGATGATTGCATCGGCAGCCAGGCAGTATCTACGGCCAGCAGTTTGCAACCCGGTGAAGTGTTGTTATTGGAAAATCTTCGTTTTTATAAAGAAGAAGAAAAAGGAGATAAGGCTTTTGCAGAAAAACTATCAAAATTGGGCGATGTGTACGTGAACGATGCCTTTGGTACGGCGCACAGGGCGCATGCATCAACAGCCGTTATTGCTGAATTTTTTCCTCAGGACAAAAAAATGTTTGGCCTGTTGATGGAAGGCGAGGTGAAGAGCGCAGAAAAAGTATTGCATGCTTCAGAAAAACCTTTTACCGCCATCATCGGTGGCGCAAAAGTGTCTGATAAGATCCTGATCATCGAAAACCTGCTGGAAAGGGCCACTGATATCATCATCGGTGGAGGAATGGCCTATACTTTTATAAAGGCAAAAGGAGGGAAAATAGGAAGTTCGCTCTGCGAAAATGATCGCCTTGATACAGCCCTCCAGGTTTTGGAAAAGGCAAAACAAAAAAATGTGAGCATTCACCTTCCCGAAACGTCTATCATAGCTGATAAGTTTGCAGCCGACGCTAAAACAGAAGACAGCCCAAGCGACCAGATCCCCGAAGGATGGATGGGTCTCGACATTGGCTCCAAAGCTGTTGGCATTTTTCGTGAAGTGATCTCTAAATCAAAAACGATCCTTTGGAATGGTCCAATGGGCGTTTTTGAAATGGAAAAATTCCAGGCTGGCACCAAAGCTATTGCGCTGGCGGTAGCCGAAGCCACTGCCAATGGAGCATTTAGCCTTGTGGGGGGCGGCGGTAGTGTGGCAGCCGTAAATAAATTTGAACT
>CBFGLL010000357.1:0-2854 GCA_965649585.1 uncultured Chitinophagaceae bacterium
TCCACGCAAACCTGCCCGTACCTAGCATCTTGTATCCAGTATCCAGTATCCAGTACCCAGTACCCAGTATCTAGTATCCAGCATCTTCTTTCCTGATAAATTCTACGGCCAATTTCATATCGTCGTGTAACAACCTATCCACTTCGTTGAATGAAACTTCTTTTCTAAATGCCTCCACTAGTTTTTCCAGTTCGCCGGAAGTTTTTAATGGCCTGCGGAACTCCAAAGCCTGCACTGCAGTTAACAATTCGATCGCTAATATGCTTTCTAAATTATCGATGATGCGCTTGCATTTAGTGGCAGCATTGGCGCCCATGCTCACATGATCTTCCTGGTTATTGCTGCTGGGAATACTGTCAACACTGGCTGGTGTGCACAATTGCTTGTTCTCACTCACAATTCCGGCAGCAGTGTATTGAGGGATCATGAAGCCGCTGTTCAATCCTGGATTTTTTACCAGGAATGCGGGCAGTCCTCTTTGTCCACTGATGAGCTGGTATGTTCTTCTTTCACTGATACTTCCCAACTCTGACATTGCAATACTTAAAAAATCCAATGTGATAGCCAGCGCCTGCCCGTGGAAGTTTCCACCACTTACTATTAAATCTTCATCGGGGAAAATATTTGGATTGTCGGTTACCGAATTGATCTCTTTAATAAAGACCGATTTTACATAATCGATGGTATCAGCTGTTGCACCATGCACCTGCGGGATACAGCGAAAGGAATAGGGGTCCTGCACCTGCGTTTTCGCCTGCTGACCTATTTCACTACCATACAATAAACAACGGAGTTTTTCGGCAGTATCCACCTGTCCTTTGTGTGAACGCACTTTATGAATATTGGCATTCAGCGGATCAGGTACACAATCAAATGCGTCGAAGCTGATGGCCGCAATAGTGTTTGCCCAGTTCAATAAATGCTCCGCCCTTATTAAATTATGAATTCCATAAGCACTCATAAACTGCGTTCCGTTGATGAGGGCGAGTCCTTCTTTACTTTGTAATTCGATCGGTTCCCAATCCATTTCGTCCAGTATCACTTCGCTGGGATATTTGATGCCTTTGTGCCTTACTTCTCCCAAACCGATGAGCGGCAAACTTAAGTGACTCAAGGGTGCAAGATCACCGCTGGCGCCAAGGCTCCCCTGCGTAAAAATTACAGGGTACACGGCACTGTTATACATATCCATTAACCGCTTTACGGTGGCAATCTGCACACCGCTGTGGCCATAACTGAGTGATTTTATTTTGAGCGCCAGCATTAGTTTTACGATGGGTTCGGGCACTTCCTCCCCCATGCCGCATGCGTGCGAAACCAATAAGTTGTTTTGCAACTGCCGTAGCTGGTCCTTATCAATTTTTACATTTTGCAGATACCCAAAGCCTGTGTTGATGCCATAAAAGGAGTCGTCGGAATTTTTTACTTTACTATCGAGGTATTGGCGGCAGTATTCTATTCTCTCATGCGCATCAAAAGTAATAGAAACCAGCTGGTCGAATGCCAAAAGGTTTTTTAATTGTTTAAAATTGGTGTGTTTCCTGTCGAGCGGTAAATAATTATAACTCATGCGTATGGCTTGGCCCCCGAATGCCCCGGGTTAGGTAGAAAATGAGGGGCAAAGCTAAGAAAATTATAGAACGGTGATGGCGGGGAAACACCAATATGTGTTTAAAAAATTTACTACCGTTGCCGGCCCCACTGCCATCTGCGTTCTTATGTTTATTTTAGCGGCTTCAAGTAAAAAGCATGAGGCAATTTTATATTTTTATTTCAGTTATCACAATTTCCCTTATTCAATCCTGCTCAGGTCCCAGGACTGCTACCGGAACCACCGACAACGGCTCCATCGACATCCAGTTTTTGCAGATCAACGATGTTTATGAAATTGCGCCTATAGAAGCCGGCAAAGTAGGTGGAATTGCAAGGGTGGCCGAGCTGAAAAAGGAATTGAAGAAAAAAAACCCCAACACCTACATGATCATGGCGGGAGATTTTTTAAGCCCAAGTGTATTCAACAGCCTAACCTACCAGGGAAAAAGGATCAGGGGCAGGCAAATGGTTGATGCCCTCAACACTGCAGGGCTCGATATTGCAGCATTTGGCAATCATGAATTCGATATCAGCGAGTCAGAGTTGCAGAGCAGGCTGGAAGAATCTGCATTTGAATGGGTATCATCCAACAGTTTTCATAAAAAATCGCAGGGGGTAGAAGCTTTCGTGCGGCGAGGCAATTCAATTCCCAACACCCTTATTAAAACCTATACCGATGCTGATGGCACCAGGGTGACAATTGGGTATATGGGTATCAATATTCCATTTAATAAAGCAGCTTACGTGAGTTACAGTGACCCCCTGGAAACAGCCGAAAAAATGTATAATCTTTTAAAAGATACCTGCGACGCAATCATTGCTATCACCCACCAGTTTGAAGAAGATGATATTGCGCTGGCTAAAAGACTCCCACAACTGGCGCTCATCATGGGCGGTCATGAGCATGATATGCGGTATGACAAAGTGGGTGGTGTCATTATTTCAAAAGCACACGCCAATGCACGATCTGCTTATATTTTGAACCTGCATATCAATAAAAAGGCGGGCACCCGGAAAGTGACTTCTTCTCTAAAAATGCTGGATGAGAATGTAGGTCTTGATTCTACTACCAACTACACAGTGCAGTACTGGACCAAAATTGCCCAGGACAATTATGCATCTATCGGTTTTGATGCAGAAAAAATCGTGGTAAAAAGCAGCGACCCTTTTGATGCAAGAGAAGCAAGTGTGCGTGCAGGCAAAACCAATTTTACAAAAATGCTGGTGAATGCCATGGAAGCAGCTGCATCAGATGCGCAGG
>CBFGLL010000358.1:0-2850 GCA_965649585.1 uncultured Chitinophagaceae bacterium
GGCTAACCTTCAACTCTTCTTCCAGTTTTTTGATCTGCATACTAAGAGATGGCTGCGCCACATAACAATGTTGTGCTGCCTTTCCAAAATGCCGGTGGCGGTCTACCGCTAAAACGTATTCAAGTTGCTGAAGTGTCATAGGGTAAAGCTATGAGAAACTTGTATCAATCAATCAGAAATATGATTGCCTTTGGCGGTTTATGAAAAATAGGCTGCTTTTAAAAGCAGCCGATCCGGTATTACAAAAATTCCGATTGTTTATTTTCCTAATGAGTACATGCGCCCTTCATCTGTGATGGCATAGAGTTTACCATCTTTTCCCATTGCAACGTCACGGAACCTTTGTCCTTCAGATGTTAATAATCTTTCCTCGCCGGTTACTTTATTTCCCTCTAATACCAACCTGATTATATGTTTGCCGCTAAGGCTCGCAACAAATAAATTGTTTTGCCACTCGGGAATATTGCTGCTGGTATAAAAAGTGATGCCACCAGGTGATATGGAAGGATCCCAGTAATAAACAGGCTGCTCCATTCCGTCTTTTTGTGTAATGCCCTGGCCGATGGTAGCACCGCTGTATTCTACCCCGTAGGTTATTGTGGGCCATCCATAATTATTACCTCTCCTGATAATGTTGATTTCGTCGCCACCTTTTGGTCCCATTTCCGATGACCATAATTCACCAGTGGAAGGATGTATGGCAATACCGAGGGGATTGCGATGACCTGAGGAAAATATCTCAGGTTTTTGATTTGGGGGCGGTAGCATGAGCGGATCTGTAACAGCCTGGCCGGTTTTTGTGATCAGCAGAATTTTTCCAAGTGTGGTGGAATTGTCCTGTGCCAATGGACGTGTAGCCAGGTCGGATCGTTCGCCAGAGGAAATGAATAGATGACCTTCCCTGGTGAAAGCAAGTTTGCCACCGTTGTGCAGCCTTCCTTTGTATGTTGGGCTAACCCTGTAAATCACTTCTACGTTTTCTACGGCAGTTTCATCGTCACGAAGTCTGGCTTTGGCTATTGCTAAATGGTTGCCGCTTTGTACAGGTTCACTAAAACCGAAATAGATCATCCTGTTAGTGGCAAAATCGGGATCAAGTGTTATGCCCAGTAAACCGCCTTGCCCACCATCATCTACTTTGGGAATACCTGCCGTGATGCTGTTACTAACTTTACCATCTGTAGAAACTATTCTCAAAGAGCCCGCCTTTTGGGTTACAAGAAACCTTCCATCTGGCATGGCAGCCATGCTCCATGGTTTTAGCAACGATTGTGTAACGATCTTTTTTTCATAAGCGCTGGTGGTTTTTACAGCGCCAACCCTCGTTTGTCCTTCAAACGCAGGTTTATATTGGGGAGAATTGGGTTTTTCTGTTTCAACCGATGGCGAAGTGCCGGGGACGGTTGACTGCTGCGTGGAGCCACATGCAACTAAAAAAATGGATGCGCCTGCCGCCAGGATAAACTGTTTCATCATTGAATCATTTAGTGTAAAATGAATGTCACAATAATGGTGCTAAAAGCGGCCAGCTAATTTTATTAATTCCTGAGTGGTTTACCGGTTTTCAGCACTGATTGTATTCTTTCCAGCGTTTTCTTTTCTGCGCATAAACTTAAGAATGCCTCTCTTTCCAGGTCAAGCAGGTATTGTTCGCTCACGGGGGTTTGTTCGCTGAGATCGCCTCCGCACATTACATAAGCAAGTTTTTTCGCAACGGTCACATCATGATCGGTGGCATATTTTCCCCTCCACATACCATTGATGCCGGCGTGCATGGCTCCCAGCGCAGAGCGGCCCAAAACTTTAATATCATTGCGCTGAACAGGCATTGTATACCCATCATCAAACAAATCGATTACTGCCTGTTTCGCTTCAGCAATTCTTCTGCCGCCATTGATGCTGATTACATCATTTCCTTTTCTATAAATGCCCAGGTCAAAAGCTTCGTGCGCCGAAGTACCCACTTTTGCAGTGGCGATTGTCAAAAACCTGTTTTGCAGCGTAATGGTTTCGGGTTCGCCCGCATGCATTTCATCAGCAGCACGCAACACAAATTCCTTAGTGCCACCACCACCTGGTATTACCCCAATACCTACTTCTACGAGGCCGGTATAAGTTTCTGCTGCAGCTATTACTTTATCGGCGTGCAAGCTCAGTTCACATGCGCCGCCCAGTGCTAAACCATGTGGGGCAACTACTACCGGTATAGAAGAATATCTTGCACGCATCATGGTATTTTGGAAAAGGCGGATCGCCATATCGATTTCATCATAATCCTGTTCTATCGCCAGCATAAATATCATAGCCACATTGGCGCCCGCACTAAAGTTGGCGCCTTCGTTGGCTATCACCAACCCTTTGTATTTTTCTTCTGCAATGCCGATGGATCTCTGGATTCCTTCCAGCACTTCGCCGCCGATGCTACCCATTTTAGTGTACCACTCAAGGCCAACTACATCGTCACCTAAATGATATGTGCGGCATGCGCTGTTTTTCCAGATCGTTTCATTGGCAAAGTTTTTCATTACGATAAACGCTTCGCCGCCCGGCATCACTTTATAGGCCTTAGTTGCAACGTCATAATAATAGCGTTTCCCATTTTCTACTTTATAAAAAGTTTTAGCGCCTGCAGCCATCATTTCATCCACCCAGGGCGCCACTGCAAAACCAGCAGCCTTCATGGCTTCTGTGGTTTTAGCAACACCTACTGCATCCCAGCTTTCAAAAGCACCAATCTCCCAGCCAAACCCTGCCATCATTGCATCGTCTACCCGGTATATTTCATCACTTATCTCGGGAATGCGGTGTGAGATGTAAGAAAATAACGCATAATGAAACTGGCGATAAAAT
>CBFGLL010000359.1:0-2841 GCA_965649585.1 uncultured Chitinophagaceae bacterium
ACCGTTTTGATAGAGTATATAGCGCCGGTGGTTTCAGGCGTTTGCTGAACCAGGGGTACAGTTTTGAAAACACATTTATCCCATTTACACCCACTTACACCGCTGCGGGCCATGCATGTGTTTATACAGGCAGCGTCCCATCTATTAATGGTATTATAGGAAACGACTGGTTTGAAAAATCGATTAACGCCGGTATGTACTGCTCAAGCGATTCTACCGTGGTGGCTGTGGGAAGCAGGTCGGGAGCGGGTAAAATGAGCCCCCGTAATATGTGGACCACTACCGTAACCGATGAACTGCGGATGAGTAATATGTTTAAGAGCAAAGTGATTGGCGTATCTATTAAAGACAGGGGATCTATTTTGCCTGCAGGCCATAGTGCCAGTGCTGCTTATTGGTATGATGCCAGCGTTGGTAAAATGATCAGCAGCACTTATTATTTTAAAGATACCATGCTGCCCAAGTGGGTAAATGATTTTAATGCAAAGGACCTGGTAACAAATTATATGAACAAGGAATGGAACCTGCTGCGGCCAATTGCAGATTATACACAGGCAGCCAATGATGAAAATAATTTTGAAGCACCCATCAGCGGGTTGACTTCAACTGCTTTTCCGCATAAACTGTCTTCAGTGGGAAGCAAAAGGTACAGCTCCTTTTCCTATACACCACATGCCGCCAGTTATAGTTTTGATTTTGCCCGTGCTGCTATTGAAGCGGAAAAATTAGGCGCAGGTGTTTACACCGATTTCCTTGCGCTGAGTATTTCATCGACTGATTATACCGGTCATAATTTCGGACCTAATTCATTGGAGATTGAAGATACTTATGCAAGGCTCGACAGGGATATTGCTTCTTTTTTAAACTACCTGGATACAAAATTGGGCAAAGGAAATTACCTGCTGTTTTTAACGGCCGATCATGCTGCTGCACACGTACCCGGCTTTTTGAAGCAGTATAACTTACCCGGTGGTTTATATGACGATCTTACCATGCTTAGAGAGATCAACCTGGAGATAGAACAATCTTTTAATGTAAAGCAGGCTATCAACAGGGCATATAATTACCAGTTTTACCTCAACGATTCTGTGCTGAATGCAAGCGGCAAACAACAGGAGATAAAAGATTTTATCATTCGCTCTTTAAAAAAACGACCTTTTGTGATGTATGCATTTGAAACAGGTAAAATTTCAACTGAAACCATCAACGAAACGCAAAAGCAGATGATGATCAGTGGTTATAGCCCCCAGCGGTCTGGCGACATTATGTTTACCGTAAAACCAAATTATTTCGATCACGGGCCAAAGGGCACCACCCATGGAGCATGGAATCCATATGATTCGCATATTCCATTAATCTGGTTTGGATGGAACATAAAGCCCGGTGAAACCAGCAGGGAAGTGTACATGACAGATATTGCACCTACATTGGCAGCATTGCTAAAAATTCAAATGCCGAGTGGCAACGTTGGCAAAGCACTTGTGGAGATTACAAGATAGAAAATTGAGATATGAAAAAAGCCTTCGCAGAAGCGAAGGCTTTTTTTGTTGGGTTACTAGGATTCGAACCTAGACAGACAGAATCAAAATCTGTAGTGCTACCTTTACACCATAACCCAATCTTCCACCCTTTTTTAATTGGGAGTGCAAAAATAGGGTAAGGGGAAAAATGTTCCAAAAGTTTTTTAAGAAAACCTCTTTGCCAACACCTCAACATTAAAGGAAGGTATGCCGCAACGGCTTACTTCATGCTTTTTCCCGATCTTTTAATTCTTTAATTTTTGCCAGCGCACCGGTTACCACATCACACATTACTACATACAGGGCGCCAGGCTCTGGGTTGGCATACACATGTTCAAGCGCCTGGTCCTCATCAGGAATTACAGTGGTAGGCAACGAATTATTTACTTCCTGGATTCCCTGCTGCAGCAGGTCGATAATTTCATCGGCACTGCGACCCCTTAAATTTTTGTCGCAGCGAATGATGATTTCATCAAAATGTCGGGCAGAAATGGCGCCGAGTTCCCGGATATCTTCATCCCTTCGATCGCCGGTGCCACTGATGATACCTATTTTTTTAGGATAGTCAAGTTTGCTCACAAAATCGCCGAGCAGTTTTAAGCCGTGTGGGTTATGTGCAAAATCGGCGAGTATGGTAAAATTTTTAAAGTTGAAAAAGTTTAACCTCCCGGGAGTAAGGTTGGCAGAGGGAATAAAACTGCTGAGTGCAGATCTGATATCGTCGATGCTGATATCACGATAAAGGTAAGAAGCCATTACAGCAGGTAAACAATTGGCCACATTGTGTAATGCCCTACCTTCAAAAGTGATGGGCACGTCCTTTACATTGATCACCCTGATTTTCCAGGTACCTTTTAAAATGCTGATAAAGCCATTTTCAAATACCGTGGCAAGACCGCCTTTTTCACAATGGTTCCTGATGCGTGGATTTTTTTCATCCATGCTGAACAATGCCACATTACATTTTAAATTTTCTCTCATGGCATACACCCTGTCGTCATCGGCATTGAGTACTGCATAACCATGCGGAAATACAGTTTCAGGAACCACGGCTTTTAATTTCGCCATCTGGTCCAGGGTGTTGATACCTCCAAGACCCATATGGTCTGCAGCAACATTGGTAACGATAGCCACTTCACAATTCTGAAATGCAAGCCCGCTTTTTAAAATTCCTCCCCGGGCACATTCCAGCACAGCAAAATCAACCGTGGGATCTTTTAATACAAACTGCGAACTCACAGGGCCGGTACAATCGCCCCGCATCATTAATTGATTTTGTATGTACACACCGTCGCTTGTGGTGTAGCCAACCTTTTTCCCG
>CBFGLL010000360.1:0-2841 GCA_965649585.1 uncultured Chitinophagaceae bacterium
CACCTATGCTTTCCTGAGTGGTGGCTTGTTCTGCTCTATTATGTGGCCTTGCATTTTTGCACTCAGTATTGCCGGCCTCGGAAAATACACCACGCAAGGTTCTGCATTTTTAATTATGATGATATTGGGAGGTGGTATCATACCACCGTTGCAGGGCAAGCTGGCAGATATTATCGGCATTCACCAGTCGTACTGGATACCTGTTATCTGTTTTGCCTACCTCGCCTTTTTTGCCTTTGCAGTAAAAGGAATTTTGCAGAAGCAGGGAATCGATTTTGAAACGAAAACAGCCGGCGGCGGTCATTAATAAACCCTGTTTATTAAAATGAAAAAAGAATATACAGTCGGAATTGATATCGGCGGCACTACCACAAAGTTTGGCGTGGTAGATAGAACCGGAAAGATACTGGAACAAGGTCGTGTGCCGAGCAACAAACATGAAAACGTAGAAGAGTTTATTGAAGACCTTTACGAGGGCCTATGGCCGATGATGGAAAGAGTTGGCGGTGTAAAAAATATTTCAGGAATTGGTATGGGCGCTCCTAATGGGAATATCTATACCGGTACCATAGAATACGCTCCCAATCTTAAATGGAAAGGAATTATTCCTATTGCAGATCTCATCACCAAAAAATTCGGACTACCCACAAAACTCACCAACGATGCTAACGCAGCAGCGATGGGTGAAATGATGTATGGTTGTGCCAAAAACATGAAACATTTTATCACCATCACACTGGGAACCGGTGTAGGAAGTGGTATTGTGATCGATGGAAAAATTGTGGTAGGTCATGATGGTTTTGCAGGTGAACTGGGACACACCATCATCCGGCACCATGGCCGGCTTCACAAAAGTACCGGCATGCGGGGCAGCCTGGAAGCTTATGCTTCTGCTACAGGGGTAAGAGAAACAGCCATTGAATTACTGACCCGTCACCCTGAAACGGAAAGTTTGTTGAGAGACTTTACCATCAATGAACTTACGAGTGAAAATGTGTACGACTGTGCCATGCAGGGCGACACAGTTGCCAACCAGATATTTGAATTCACAGGGGAAGTGCTGGGTGAAGCCCTCGCAAATTTTATCATGTTCAGCTCACCGGAAGCCATCGTTTTATTTGGCGGGCTTACCAAAGCAGGCGACCTGCTGCTGAAACCAACGAGGAAAAGTATGGAAGCCAACCTGCTCCCCATCTTTCAAAATAAAGTGAAGCTGATTTTTAGTGAATTGAAAGAAGCAGACGCTGCTATACTCGGAGCCAGCGCATTGGTAGAAGAATAGTTTTTATTTACTTTTTTCTTTGATGATAAATACAGCGGGTACAGCCCGCTGTTTTCCTTTGTCGCTTGGCCAGATGGTTTCTTTACCATTCACTAGCATACAGGAGCTTCCCCCACCATCGAGGTTCAGGGCTTCCACACAACCCACAGATTGCATGAGTTTTGCAGCATCCGGTAAAGAAGCTCCGGCAGCGATACCTGGATTCCTGCCTTCAATTACCATAATGATGAGGCGATCATCAGCAGTATAGCCCATGAGCGTTCTTGGATGCAGGTCGTTGATAGCCTTCCCTCCGAATCTTAATTCTTCGTTGTTACTGATGGCAATTTTTCCATCCTGCACTAGGGCAGGTCCGCCACCCACGGCAGTCTCCTGCTTCCAGGCACGGAACGAAACCCCGGGCGGAAGCTGGTTTTGTGTTCGACCTGGTTTTTTCCCCTTTAAAGAAAGTCTTTTTACGGCCACAAAAGAATCCCGGTATGCGGGCATTGGCTTCTGCGATGCATAAGGAACAGATAAAGCAGTATCAGTATAAACCCACGCCACATCAGCTTTCCGCTTTTTTGAAATGCCGATTGCAGCTGTGAATGGATGCCTGTATGTGAGCGTATCTTTTCCCTTAGCTGCAATATGGTGAACATTATAAGCAGCTATTTTTCCGTCCTTCACAACCAGGTTAAGATTTTGATTGGTTGCAAAAGAAAAAAATGTGCTGTTCACCACTAACAAGGGCTGATCATTCTTTCGAAAAAATGAATCTGGTGTGAGTCTTCTATTAAAAGTGGTATCCGTATCAAAAACTAAATTTTTATTACGAAGATCCGCTGATACATAAAAAGCTTTGAATGGTTTTCCGTTGAGCGAATCATTGGTCATAAACACCTGCAGACCGTTTGGTATTCTTCCAAAAGAGTCGTTCACGTTTCGCCATAACAGTTGTGCACTGCCGCAAACCGAACAGCATAAAAAAATACATAAAAGCAAATTCTTTTTCAAGGCAGGCCGTGGTTTTCTGGTAAAAAAAATCCGCCTGTGGGGCGGAGTTTGATATAGTATCGAAAAATTATTGTTTTCTTTTTCCAAACATCAACGCTACATATGCGGAAAAGAAAAATTGCCTTTGTTTCTGGTAAATCATCTGCGGCACTTTTTTAGAATAAAATTCACCTATCACACCCACTTCAAGTGCATTTACCATTTCATTGAACCTGCCGTAATCAAATCGCACTGCGGGCTTGATGTATAAACCTGGCGTAAGTTTCACCTTGTTCCAGCCAGTGCCAAATTGAGGCCCGCCATATGCCGGACCATCGAGATACAGGGCACTGTCTGCAGATTCATACCCGATCCAGGTGCGCTCACCATCCTTGTCGTCGTCATATAAATAAGGTCTTAGTAAACCAAGGGTAGCCCCACCGCCTATATTTCCCGAAACGCTCACGCCGTTTTTATTGCCCTTGTTGCCTAATAAATGTTGAAGTTGTACACCCAGCTTCACAGGGTAAAAATAATTTATCTTTCCATAAATAAACGGGCGGGTTGAACCGGCAAATATGGGG
>CBFGLL010000361.1:0-2833 GCA_965649585.1 uncultured Chitinophagaceae bacterium
AGTTTAAGTTATTTAAACAGGGGCGAGTATTCCGGAATGGAAGCTGGATAAAAGTTGGCCCTGTTGTTACCCACCTCGACGGTTTTGTAAAAGCCTCCCGGCATAATTATATACCCGTTGCGATCAGCGTTGCCTGCAGGCATGGGACATATTCTACAACCAGTTGGCAGTTAAACGATCGTTATTTATAAAACCATCTTATCATCCCTCATCCCTTAATCTGTTGGTATGAAATGTTTAATTTTTGTAGTAATCGTATTTGGCTCCTGTGCCAAAATTCCCACCCAGTCTGTTGAATTAAGCAAGGCATTAAAAGATGAAGCAAACCGTATGCATCAACTGAACATCGCCCTTGTGGAATATGTGTTCAATGAAAAAAAGCATATGGTGAATGAGTTTATTGCCAACGAATATGCCCCCACATTTGTTCAAAATTTTGTAAGGAAGCTGCCGCCGGATACGGACGTAAAACGAGAGATGCCGGAGATAATAGCAGCGATCAATCCAAGAATTGATAACCGCAGGGATTCATTGCTATCAGTGTTGATGATGCAGCGAAATACCATTATTCAGCAATTAAATTCCGACTACAAACTGTTTGACAATTCTTTTACTGCTTTGCAAAACCTGCTTGCCTCAGCATCAAAGCTAAACACTACCCGCAGTTCGGTGTACGAAGATATAAAACGCCTTGGCGGTAGTAAGATCAATCTTTCTGCTATCAATACTGCCCTGGATAATTTTATTACAGGTGCAGGTTCAGTAGGTGAAAGGGCAGTTGCGCTCAGCAACCAAATTCATTTACTGTTAAATCAATAACATACCCAACAATTTGACAAACTGGCCGACGAAGCACAGGAGATCACCGATGCGCAGTTCAGGGAGAGCGGTTTTCTGCTCTTACATCGCTGGGTGAAACTGATATCAGCAAAATTTTAAAAAGCACCGGTATCAGTAAAGAAAATCTTGCAGGCCTGTTGTTGCATATAAAAAATTCGACTGAATATAATGAACGCACTACCCAATCCATCCTCAATATTCAAAATGGAGTAGGGGCATTAATGGCAATCGCAAAAAAATTATTGTTATAAAAAACGGGAAGCGTTAACGTTAGTTGCTTAAAGATTTGCAGGTACCGAGTGAAGTCCAATCCTGTTGCCTTCTGTATCAATCATCACGGCCATAAATCCATATTCGGGGCTGATCTCCATTTTTGGTACCATGATAGTTCCACCGGCATCCACCACACGGTCGAGGATGACCTGTACATCCGGGTTCCCGTTCAAATAAATCAGCGGCCCATCTGTAGCGGATGGTTTGTGAAATCCACCACTATCTACCACGGCACCACCCACGCCATTTTCCATATCTGTGATGGGGAACAATCGCATTTTGATATTGTCCATGTCCATAGGAACAAGTTTGATTTGAAAAATAGCCTCGTAAAAATTGGTGGCTCTATCAAGATCTGCGGCTGGAATTTCGAACCAGCTGATGGCGTTGTTGAATGACATGCTGAAAATTTTAGTGGACATTAAAGTTCTGCCAATTGGGTTACAAAAGCAAACCTTTTATCAATCCTCCAGTTCCACGCACAGGAAACCTTGTTCGTTCAACAACTCAATTACCCGGGCGGGGTTAGTGGGCTCCATGCAAACCCGTAAAATACGGTCCTGATCCTGAAGGTCGAAATTAATTTCCGCAGCGGGTAAACACTGCTCCAGCAAATGCAGCAGCTGCTTTGCGTCGGCCTTTTTATGAACATTTGTTTTAAATACTTCTATCATGGTTATCCTTTGGCAGCATCGGGGTCCATCCAGAATATTTCCCAGATATGGCCATCGGGGTCATTAAAGCTGCGGGTAAACATGAACCCATGATCCACCGGGCTGCGAGCTTCAGAGCCGCCGGCCTGCAGGGCTTTATTTACCAATTCATCTACTTTCGTTTTACTGTCAAATGAAAGGGCAATCAATACCTCGGAGGTTGCGTGCGCATCTGCAATAGCTTTTGGTGTAAATTCCCTGAACTTATCGTGAATGAGCAGCATTGCATAAATGTCATTGGAAATTATCATGCAGGTGGCAGTTTCGTCGGTAAACTTTGGATTAAATGTAAAACCCAGTTTGGTGAAAAAATCAATTGATCTTTTCAAATCTTTAACGGGCAGGTTCACAAAAATTTTAGTTGACATAAAAATTTGTTTTACGGTAAATATGTGTGGCTTTAGTGCCGCAATTATTACACCATAAAACTAAACACCCTTCAGCATCGCTGAAGGGTGCGTTTACGGCATTAAAGAGGCCGGATGCGTCAATATGCAATCGTATTTTTTCTAAACGATGCAATAGTTTGAGAAAAACAGTATCCAGTATCCAGTATCCTTCTCCTCCTACTTACTCCACTCAAAAAACTCATCCACATCTTTTTTGAATTGTATCAATGACGGTTTGTGGATATAATACATATGCCCGGATTCGTAAAAATAGAATCTTACATTTTTCCTGGCTTCGGGCCTCAGGAACATGTGCTCTACATCGTACTGTGCAATAAAATAAGGAGTAGCAAAATCATAATAACCTGCGCCAACATACACTTTTAACGTTGGATTTTTCGCCATCGCATCCCTCAGGCTTTCTGCAACATTTAAAAACTGGTTTTGCACGTTGCTGTAATTCCATGGATATACTGCGCCAAAAATATCGTAACCTTTTTCTTCCTTAAAGTTGAGTTCTCTTTGAAAATAATCGTTGATTGCAGAAGTAAAGGGGCCATCAATATTGGTGAAGGAAGGATCATAACTCACGTTCTCACCTGCATCATCCAGGTCGTG
>CBFGLL010000362.1:0-2818 GCA_965649585.1 uncultured Chitinophagaceae bacterium
TACTATTTCAAAGGTCGCTGCCTGGAAAAACTCAACAGGCTGCCAGAAGCCATTGAAGCTTATCAAACTGCACTCATGTACGATCCTAATTATGTAGAAGCTAAAGAGGCATTGGGCAAATTAGGGGTAAAGAGTTAGTTTACCACATTGTATCATTCGGCTTTGTAACTTTAGAGGCATCTTGGAAACTCTCGTTTAAACCACTAACATAAAACCATACCATGGCTTTAATTGCACCATCACTTTTATCTGCTGATTTTTTGAACCTGCAAAAAGATTGCGACATGCTCAATGCGAGTGAAGCTGACTGGTTTCACTTAGACGTGATGGATGGGAGCTTTGTGCCCAATATCAGCTTTGGGCCAATGTTGGTAGAATTTTTTAGAAAAGCTACCAAAAAAACCTGCGATGTTCACCTGATGATCGTTGAGCCTGAAAAGTATGCGGAAGCTTTCAAAAAAGCCGGTGCAGACAATCTCACCGTGCATATTGAAACATGCAATCATCTGCACCGCAACATCCAGCAAATAAAATCATTGGGCATGAAGGCGGGTGTGGCCATCAACCCGCATACACCAGTGGATGCCCTGCAAAACATATTGGGCGATATTGACCTTGTTTGCATGATGAGTGTTAACCCGGGCTTTGGCGGGCAATCTTTTATCCCTGCTACGCTAGACAAAATCCGGAGTTTGAAAAATATGATCTCTAAGGCTGCTGTGGATGTAAAAATTGAAGTGGATGGTGGCGTTTCCCTGGAAAATGCGAAAGCCATCATTGATGCAGGTGCCGATGTGCTGGTGGCCGGTAATGCAGTTTTTAAATCTGCAGACCCTTCAACTACCATTGCAGCTTTAAAAGCAATTTAATAGCACAAATATTTTTTTGCAGTACTGGTGCTGCATGCATAAAATATCTATCTTCAATACATGAGAATTTTTGCTGTATGGTTGTTAAGCCTATGCTGGCTTACTGCAGCTTCACAAACCAAAACCGCTACCATTTCGGGCATTGTTGTAGACGATGATGATCGTCCGCTCCCAGGCATTTCAATTGTAACTCTCGGCAAAAATTCAGGCATTACCAGTAATGACAGCGGGAGGTTTAGTTTACAAGTGGTTCCACAAAAAGCGATGGCATTGGTTTTTAGTCATACGGGTTATGCCAATACGCAAAGGAACTTTTATCTGAGTCCGGGTGAAACGGAAACGATCGTAGTAAAAATGACCCGTTCGGGCAAAGTGCTGGATGAAGTGGTGATCACCGATGAAAAAGAAAGAACGGAAACGGGCCTGGTGAAGGTAAATCCAAAAACAGCCATCAATCTACCCAGCGCCACCGGAGGAGTAGAAGCTATGATCAAAACATTGGTGGGAAGCAATAATGAGCTAAGTTCGCAATACAATGTAAGAGGAGGTAATTATGATGAAAACCTTATCTACATCAACGATTTTGAAATTTATCGGCCCTACCTCGTTAGCAGCGGGCAGCAGGAAGGGCTAAGCCTTATTAATGCGGAGATGGCCAGGAACGTAAGTTTTTACACGGGTGGGTTCCAGGCAAGGTATGGTGATAAAATGAGCAGTGTGCTCGACATTCAGTACAAACAACCTAAAAAATTTGGAGGCAGTGCTTATATCAGTTTGCTGGAGCAGGGCCTTGCGTTAGAAGGAAGTTCAAAAAAAGGCAGGGTTACTTACCTGGTTGCGGCACGAAATAAAAACAACAGGAACCTGCTCAACAGTCAACCAACCCAAGGTGCTTATATTCCTTCCGCTTCAGATGCGCAAGGTTATATTACTTATGAACTCAACAGTAAATGGAAGTTGGAATTACTCGGCATTTATTCTTCTTCTCGTTTCAACTTCTTTCCTGAATCGGTTAAAAAAACAAGTTCTGTTTTCTCGCCGTTGTTCTCTGCCAACCTGGGACTTGATGTATATTTTGAAGGCCAGGAAAGAGACCGTTACAACACCAGCATGATCGGTGCCAGCATACTTCATAGCCCGACAAAGAAATTAAAATTGAAGTGGATGCTGAGCAGGTATAGTGATGATGAAAAAGAAAATTTTGACATTGCGGGTGCCTATATTTTTGGAGCCAGGGATTTTGACAGCAACAGCGGCAGCTATGGTGAAATTGTAAACCCATTAGGGGCAGGGTACTATCAAAATTATGCCCGCAACGAATTAAACATTGAAGTTTGGAACGCCAGCCACAAAGGAAGTTACAGCAGCGGCAAACATTTTTTTATGTGGGGAAACACTGTTGAGAAAGCAGACATTAAAGACGATCTGCGCCAATGGGAGTACCAGGATTCTGCAGGGTATTCGTTACCATATACACCTGGGAATTTAGCCCTGTTCAATTCTATGTTCAGCACAGCCAATTTTTCAGCATGGAAGTTCAGCGGTTATGTACAGGACAATATTCATTTTTCAAAATCGAAAAATGATATGAGTCTGCAAATAGGAGCACGTTACAATTACAATGATCTGAACAAAGAATTTTTACTGAGTCCCAGGGCACAGCTAAGTTTTAAACCTCAATGGAAAACAGATATTGTTTTTAAACTGGCTGCAGGTTTATATCATCAACCTCCGTTTTATCGTGAGTTGAGAAATTACAAAGGCGAGGTAAATACGGATGTGAAAGCCCAGAAGAGTACTCAATTGGTGGCAGGTTTCGATTATGCCTTTAAAGGACCCGGCAACCGGCCTTTCAGGATAAGTACAGAAGCGTATTATAAAATGATGGATGATGTGGCGGCCTACGATGTTGACAATGTAAAGATCAGGTACCTGGGCGGCAATAATGC
>CBFGLL010000363.1:0-2817 GCA_965649585.1 uncultured Chitinophagaceae bacterium
TGCCGCCAACGATAATAATATTTCGTTGGCAAAGCAGGAGCTGGCCAAATTAAAAGAGATGATGGCAAAACTGGAAGCATTAAAAGATGGGTACAAACAAAACCAGGTAGCCATACAGGTAAAAGCAGCATCGGCCTGGATCAGTTTTGCAGAAGGAAATAAAGACCTCGCCATCGGTCAAATGAAGGAAGCAGCGGCTATGGAAGACAAAACGGAGAAGCATCCCGTAACTCCCTGCGAAGTGCTGCCCGCACGCCAGCAATTGGCCGACCTGTATGCTTTTTTAAAGGATCACAGATCTGCACTGGCTGCTTATGAAATGGAATTACAAAAGCATCCCAACAGGTTTAACGCCTTGCTTGGTGCAGCTTTACAGGCAAAAGCTATCGGGGATAAGGATAAAGCTGCCAGCTACCATGCGCAGCTTTTATCCGTTGCAGGTAAGGATAATGCCAGGCTTGTTTCAATGCAGTGGAATTAACCGATGAAGTTTATCTTTTTATGAGACCCATCACAATAAGGTTTGTTGGCTGATGCGCCGCAGCGGCAGAGCGCTGTTACTTTATGTTTTTTTGTTTCCTTTCCATCAACCCCTTTAATACTGATATTACCGTAAATCAGCAAGGGCCCATTGGGTGAAACTTCCACGATATGTTCGGTTTCGCTGCCTTCTGGCGTCGCTTCTTCATCATTCATAAAATAACTGAGCGCACCGCTTGGGCATTTGTTTACCTGTGCTACTATTTGATCGGTGGATGCTGCATCAGCAATGATCCATGGCCTCCTGGCGGGGTCGAATACCTTCGGCAAACCGTTGATCTTGTCCCAGCAGATTTTAGAATGAATACAAAGCGCCGGCTTCCATACAATCGTTACTTCCCCATTGCTGTATTTTTTAGTGATATCTTTCATACGCCTTTATTTTTTATTTACATCATCACTGGTATTAACAGTTTTTCCTGGTGACTTTCCGAAAAATAGTTGATAAAAAGGAAGACTGATGTTGGTTTTCAGCAGGAAAAAAAGTATCACACAGTAGATAGTACTGAACAAGATAATGCCAAACCCAACGGCCTGGATAATATCACCCTGCGGCGCTCCTTGTTGCACGGGTAATGTAGCCACCACCGCAGCACCAAGTCCTTTTGGTATCATGATGGAGATTGCTGCTTTATCCATCACGGGTAATTTTTTATTGATCACAAATCTCACCGTCAGTAATCTTATAACGATCAACACGGCCGTTATGCCGGCACTCATCATCAGCCAATCCATCCTTGCAATCTGGATACTCATACCAATGAACAAAAAGAAAAAGATGCGCAGCAAAAAAATCAATTCAGTAAAAAAATCTCGTTCTTCCCGTGGCAGTACAATGTTGGGATTAGGAATGATACGTTCAATAAATTTCGGTTCAATATAGGTAAGGTTGCCAATGGCAATGCCGAATGATAAGGCTGTGAGCGGACCGCTGAAATTGTAATATTCTGCAATGCCATACAGAATAAACAGGAAAGCAGGTGTAGAAAATTTTGTATGCTTGAGGTAAGGTATTTTGTTAATGATAAAGCTCCATAAAAATGCTCCCCCAACTCCAATCACAAGCGCCATGATGAGTGCGGCAAAAAACCCGGTGAACACAGTGCCCGGGGAGATAGCTTGCCCCGTGATCATGATGGATAAAATACTGATGGGAATCGCCAGGGTGAACAGGTCAGTTTCTGCAGATTCCATGATGAGTGTAGTGGTTGTTTTAGGAAGAATATTTAGTTTGCGGGCAAGTCCCACTACTACTGCAGAAGAAGTGCCACCAAGTGCTGAACCAAGGAAAAAACATTCCAGCCAGTCCAATTCAAATATCAACCGGCATAAAACAGCGATGCTGAGCGCAGTGGTTAAAAATCCAAAAAAGGTAATACCGGCAGTGTCTTTAAAGGAAGCCCTGATTTCATTCACCTTTAAATCGGTGCCACTTTCAAATAAAATAAAAATAAGTACAAGGTTACTAAACAAAGGCCCGAACTGCCCAAAAGAACCGGGATCCACAATTTTAAATACCGGCCCTATCAATACACCGATCAATATCAGGCCCAACACATCGGGAATACTTCTCCGCTCAAAAACCCCGCTGAGGTAATGACCAAAGAAAATAAAGAGGCCAATAAGGATGATGACAATTGATGTTGGCATTGCTTTAAAGGCGTTCAAGTTAACCAAAAAAAGTTAACTGCTTTGTTGAGAGGATGATTTCTAAAACAATGCCCTGATAGCGGCCCGGCCGGTGTGAACTGTATTGGCAGTTCCAGGTTTGCGCCCCTCGTAGTTCACGCTCATCTCAATATTGCTTGCAATACGCTTCGTGAATTCAATATTCCACAAAAAGTTTTTACCTGGCAATAAACCGTCGAGCATTAAATATCCCACCGTGCTGTTTTGAGAACCTTGATAACCTTTAAAAATAATATTATCGTAGGTAAGCTTTGCAACAATGCTGCTATTGGCAAGGGTATTATATTTTATATCGAAGTTGATAGCGTTATTGTTTGAACGTTCCATAGAATCAATCCTGTTGCGCTTAAAGGCAGCCCTGTAGCCCAGTGTAGCCCGCAGGTTGCTTCGGTAGATATAACTGATATTGGGTTCCACTATATAACTCAGCACATCATAGTTCCTGTTTTCAAATTTTACATTGCTTGTGTTCAGGGTAGCGTTCACCTTCCTGAACACAAAATTGCTTACGATATTTTTTTTATAGTTTACCCGCAGCTTTGCATTCATATTATCAATACCGCGGCTTTCAAACCCGTAACTCAACAG
>CBFGLL010000364.1:0-2808 GCA_965649585.1 uncultured Chitinophagaceae bacterium
CTCTTTTAAAATCCAAACCATTCTCTTTAAGTTTTGACGTTAATGTAGGTAGATGCGGGGCCGATGCCGTGCAGTGCAAGAATTTGTTTTTTACTATAAAATGGAAGTTTGCTAATCGTGGTAATTCCCGAATTTTCCAAAGCCCTGCGTGCCGGGGCACTCAACCCAATAAGGAAAGAAGTTGAACTTTTATTTGCTTCACAAATGGGGCAGGTTGGGCAATCACTGCGTTTGAAATAGCGATGCCCCTCCTTGCATATCCTGGGTGTTGTACTTTTCGCCACAATTATTTTATTTCTTCAAACATGCCTGTTTGTTTGTTCTTACGCACATTGTCCCATGTAAAGTAGCGGCCATTCATAGCTACGTAAACGCCTGCGGGTAATGACTGTGCAAATGCAAGCGCACTACCGAGGTTAAACAATCCATCACTACTACCAAACTTAATGGGGATCATGGCACCGGTGAGTACGATAGTTTTATCGGTCACTTTTTCTGCAATGATCCTTGCTGTTTCGGCCATGGTATCTGTGCCATGGGTAAGTACAATCTGGTCTTCTTCGCAATGCAGGCATTGGTGTACAATTAGGTTGCGGTCTTCGTCTGTCATCTCCAGGCTGTCTACCATCATCAGAGTTCTTATTTCGGTATCTACCCGGCTACGGCCCATTTCCAGCAGGTCGTGCAAGTGGGTGTCATTAAAATAAAGCTGTCCCGTAAGTTCGTTGTATTCTTTATCAAAAGTACCGCCGGTGATGAAAATGCGAATTGCCATACAATTTGTTTTGCGGCTACAAAGAAAACGAATATTCAATTCTCTTTCGTTGCTATTCTTTTCTTGGTTTTTCAATACAGGGTAGAAAATTGACTTAAATTTTTTAACTTTCTCCTGAATTCTTATTTGATTAACTAAAAATTTACCAGGATGGCAACTTTTGTAATTTCAACCCGAAAAAACGGCGAATACCAATTTGTGTTAAAAGCAGATAATGGTATTACTATATTATCAAGTGAAGGTTATAGCAGTAAGGCCGGCTGCCAAAACGGGATAGAAGCCGTTAAAAAAAATAGCCAGAGCAAAGATAATTTCGAACAACTTACTTCATCAAACGGAAAACATTATTTCAACCTGAAAGCCGGCAATGGCCAGGTAATTGGTACCAGCCAGATGTATGAATCGCAGGATAGCATGGTAAACGGTTTGGCATCTGTATTAAAAAATGCCCATAATGCAACGGTTGAAGAGGAAGCATAAAAATAATTGCTGATACACGCAGGCCCGCAATGCTGCGGGCCTTTTTTATAAGTGGATGATTTCTTTATCAGTTTCATCACATTTTTTTACCGAATTTTACCGAAACAGATAAGTATTATGAATAAACAAAAAATCTATTTGTTGGGATTTTTAATCCTGCAAGGGTTAATGGTAGTAGCGCAGCCAGACAGGTGGCAGCAGCGGGTAAATTACAACATGAAAATTAATATGGATGTTACTACTAACCGATTTACAGGTACTCAAAAGCTGCAGTACAGCAACAATTCTCCCGACAAACTTGATAAGTTATTTTACCATTTGTATTTTAACGCATTTCAACCCAATAGCAGCATGGATGTGCGTAGCCGTGAACTAGGCAAAAATAAAGTGAATGGCAGGGCAGACTGGGACCCACGTGTAACAGACAGGATCTCTAAATTGAAAGATGATGAAATTGGATACCAAAAAATTAAATCGATCAAGGTGAATGGCGTGGCGCAGCAGTTTGAATACCACGAAACCATACTGGAAGTAAAACTCAGCAAACCGATATTGCCGAAAACTACAGCCATCATCGATATGGAGTTTGAATCGCAGGTGCCATTGCAGATCAGAAGAAGCGGAAGAGATAATCCCACCACCGGTGTTCGTTACAGTATGAGCCAATGGTATCCTAAACTGTGTGAATACGACAGGGATGGCTGGCATCCTAACCAATACATTGCACGGGAGTTTTACGGCGTATGGGGCGATTATGATGTAAGCATCTCCATTGATAAGGGTTATAAACTGGGCGCTACGGGTGTATTACAAAATGCGGCAGAAATTGGCTGGGGTTATGATGTGCCCAACTCTCCGTTAAAACCAACCAGCAATGCAAAACGGACCTGGCGTTTTGTTGGTAATAATGTTCACGATTTTGTATGGGCTGCAGATCCTGATTATAAACACCTGGTGAGAAAAGCTAACGCCAGCACCACCATCCATGTTATTTTTAATGATAAGCCGGAAGATCACAAAGACGACAGTGCCTGGAATGTGGTGGCTGATGCCGCTGTAAAAGTGTTGCCTTTTATCGAAAAGAATTTTGGTAAATATCCTTACCCCCAATATTCGTTTATCCATGGCGGAGATGGTGGAATGGAATACCCAATGGCAACCTTGTTAGTGGGTTCTTCGCTCGGTACAGCATTTCATGAATGGATGCATAGTTGGTACCAGATGATGCTGGGAACCGATGAAAGCATGTATGCGTGGATGGATGAGGGATTTACCAGTTGGGCAGAAGATAAAGTGGCTGAATTTTATAATGGATATCCATCATTAGCGGTATATGAAAACAGCCTGAAACGCCGCCCTGATAATGCGCAGTTAAAAGAGCTGATCGAAAAAGTGTTACCTACCCGCCATGCAGATGGTTATAATGGTTATTTACAACTTGCCAAAAGCGGGATTGAAGAACCCATGACCACCCATGCCGATCATTACAATACCAATTCTGCTTACAGCACAGCTGCCTATGCAAAAGGTGAAGTGTTCCTGGAACAACTGGG
>CBFGLL010000365.1:0-2806 GCA_965649585.1 uncultured Chitinophagaceae bacterium
TTGTCACCTACCCTTGTAAAATACCGGTAATAGTTACCCCTGCCGGGCGGATCCGTAGCCCTCACATACATCACCCTTTTACTGGTATCAGGGTTTTGTGGCGCCCGCACAAACCACACCGAATCGGGATACTGCGCCGAAGCAGGTATGCTGGTATTCGCCAGGTATTCCTGGCCTTCCGCAATAATTCTCAGTGAATAATTTCCACCCAGGCTACCAGTGAATGCAGTGGCCAGGTTGCTGCTGTCAATAGAATAATAATAAGCGCTGATGCCGGGCAGCAATGCATATTCGTATTCCTTTAAGCGATGATTCAATGTGCCGTTGCCGATCCACACTTCTGCCTGCCGCACAAAGGAATTCGACAACTCCTGCGGACTCAAACTACTGAAATAAGAGAGGCTTTTGGTAAGCACCACTACCGGCGCACGGTCATTCTCTATTTGCGCATCCACCACAAGCAGGGGTTCCGCATCATCCAGGTTAAAATCAATATTTTTTTCGCAGGATACAAGTGCCGTCAACAAACAGATCGCCAACAAATATTTCATCACCCAAAATTAATTAATCTTACCCAACAAAAAGGGCCGCCCTGCGGCGACCCCCATTGAATGAAAAGAAACTAAGATTATTGTAATACCACCCTGTGCGTGCTGTTGATGCCGGCACCGCTCAGTTGTACAAAATACACACCCTTGGGATAACGGTTAAAATTCACCGGGATAATACTACCGGTAGCTGATAGTTTTAATTGCTGAACCATCACACCATTGCTGTTGATGATATTGATCAGTTTGTTCGCAGGTACCAGTTCCGCAGGTATCTCGATGTTCAGCAACCCATTGGTAGGGTTCGGGAAATATTTAACGGCACCTGCTGCCGGCTGGCCGAAATGCAAAGTCCGCACAGGCGTGTACACAAATCTTCCATCAGTATCCACCTGCTTCAGCCGGTAATAATTGATGCCGTTGGCCGGCAACATATCGGTAAAACTGTAGCTGCTCGTGCTGCTGGTATTTCCCGCTGCATTTACCCTTCCTATCTTCACAAACTGTAGGGCATCTTCACTGCGCTCCACATCATAATAACTGCTGTTGATCTCCTGCGAAGTCTGCCATTGCAGCAAAGCGGCATTATCATTTTGTTTGCTGGCAGTAAATGAAATAAAACTTACCGGAAGGGAGCCCATCGGCCGGTAGGTATTTGCCCAGCCATCGCCAATACCACCCACAAAAATGCTGTTATCTGCACTGGCCAGGGTATCTGCATGCCAGCCATCCCCTGCACCGCCATTAAAAATGGCATTGCCCGGCTGTAAAAAACTGGTATAGTGCCAGCCATCCCCATTACCACCTTGGAAAATGCCATTGTCTGGCCCGGCCACGCTGCTGCTATGCCACCCATCGTTATTGCCGCCATTAAAAATATCGTTGTTCTGCGCCTGCGTGTTTGTTGCCATCCCCAGCAAGAGCAGTTTTATAAAAATAGATCTCATAAAATGCTTTTAGGAATGATAACTATGGTGCAGTGCGGGCTAGACGGGTACCGTGATATGCGATCTCCGCATCGGAGCCATACACACCCGCAAAAATATTGGCACTTGCACGGTACGAAACCCTGCCTTCATCAAGGCCCGAACCAAACCCACCGCCCCTGGTTCCAAAAGCTGCAAAAGGCTGCCATGTAGTGATATCTGTTCTGCCATTTGCTGCCAGGTATCCATCGCCATGTGTGTTACTACTGAATAATTTTCCTTCGGGGTTTGCTATTGACACCAGGATCTCCGCCAGGTTTCCACTCATATCCATCAGGCCATAATAAGTGCCGCCGCTCAGGGTGCGGGTTGAACCACTGCTGCGGGCAAAAATACCTACCCTTGTAGGCCTTCCTATAGGACTATTAATGTTTACATTGGCTCCTGCAGGACTGGCCACGCTTTCATTGGCCAGTGCGGGGTTATTCACGGAAGCAATAATGGAATAGCTGGTATTACCCCAGGCAAATTCATTGGGCACGGCAGGAGTATTGTATCCCCGGCAGGCTTTTTCAAATTCCAGCTCCGTCATGGGGCGCAGACCGCTCCAGTCGGCAATGGCTGCTGTTCTTGCAGCGTTTAACTGGTGCATACCTCTTTCTGGTTGCGGAGCAATAAGGTTGGGATGTGTCCCGCCAAAAAAAGCAAGGCTATAATAATTCGCTGTGGCCCTCGCCACATCGAGATGATTTAAAAAATCCACGTACTGCTGCTGGCTCACTTCATATTTCATCGTCCAGAATGCATTAAAACCCTTGGGAAAATCTGCCGGGATGGTACCACTGGCCGTGCCGATGCCGTTTGGATTAAGCGTTCCGTTTGTGGTACCGAGCGTAATGGCATTTTCACCTGTTACCAGGTAGTTGGCCGGGCCGGCACCATCGCTGAATGAATTAGCTTCTACACCTCCCGAGCCCAGGTAAAATGCACCCTGCGGCACATATACCATTTCCAGGGCAAACACCCTCAGCTCTACGGTTTCATTATCCAGCAGGCCATCTGCGCCATAATTCCATATCACCTGGTTGCCACTGAAGTTTACATTACCAATACCATTCGCACTACGATAAATAAAAGCGCCCTTACCATCTGCGGGAATGCTGATACTGGCACCGGAAGCAGGAGCGAAACCCGTGGTAGATAAAGTACAATGACGCCAATCTGTAGTGCCATTTTTACGGAATTTGATAAACACCCAGGCACCATCATAGTTGGATTCGTTGGTGCTGGTACGCCAGCTGTTTTCCCATGCCAGGTCAAACCCGGCTTTGA
>CBFGLL010000366.1:0-2799 GCA_965649585.1 uncultured Chitinophagaceae bacterium
CCATCAGCGCCGGTATCCACCGGTTTTCAATTTAACACTACAAACTTTGATGATGGCTGGACAAGCGTTGTAAAAGAAGATTGGGTGGAAGCCACAAAGGGAAACATCAAAGTACTATTGCATTACCCCAGGGAAGAAGACAAAAAATATTACCCGCAATACAAAGAGCATGTGTCTGTTTTCTGGAACCTGCTTGTAGCGCCTCGCTACAGCAACTTAAGAAATTATGAGTCACCCGATCATTTGCTCAGCTGGCAGCCCGGTCTATTCGCCGCAGGATTATTAAAAGATAATGCTACCGGCAAAGATGTGTGGGTAGCTTTATTCAGCAAGGGTACCAGTGGCTGGGTAGAAGTAATAGCCCCCGATAAAAAAACTTTCGTAGAGCAGTTTGGGGTAGACAGGCCCGAACTATATTTTGACGGCTGGGACAAAATGCTCGCCCTCTTCCACCTTAATAAGTTTGCAGTAGGTGCCAATGATCTTGTGGGTACATGGTCAAACCAGTTTTATGGAGCCACTGCCTATTACAATGTAAACACGGGCATCTACGCAGGATCATCCAGTGTAGCATCAGGAGTAAAGTATCAATTCAAAGCCAATAAAACCTACGAATGGAACCTGGGCATGGCCACTAACAGCCTTAGCACCGGCAGCAAAACCGATGTAGCCAAAGCAAATGGCAGCTGGAAAATGCTCAACAACTGGCAGCTCTGGTGTTCGGATATTGAAAGGCGACCTGTTACCTATAATGCATACTTCACCTGCATTAAAGGTGGCAGGGTACTCTGGCTGCAGGATGCGAGCTATGGCAGCTATACAGCCTATGGAAAAATCAGCAATTAATCACCGAAAAAAATAAACAACATGTTCAAGATACTCGCCGTAGTTTTTACATTCTTTACAGGTACAACTTATGCGCAAGACAATGCATGCCTGGAACAAATAATGTCAAAAAAAGGAAACTGGGTTCCCGGGTCTGTTACAAAAAACAATACGCCTGACTATGCCATGCAAAAAAGCTTCCTCGATGCTGCCCACAAAATGATGCAGGGCTACCAGCCTCAGGGCGTGCAGGCCCAAACCTTTGCCGTTCACACAGCAGCGGCTTATAACAACCCTTTCAATTCTTACAAATGGTGGATCGGCGGTTTCTCTTACCTATGTTCTGGTGACAACAAACTCACTGTTGCCCATGAAACCTACAATGCATTCAGGGTACATATCAACAACGATTTTAACCGGCAGCTGTTTGACAATAATAATAAATATGACGGCACCGGTTTTTCAGCATTGAAAGAAGGCATGCCCGAAGAAGTAAGACCCGGTGTGTGGCGTTTTAAAGAAGTGTGGACACCACTGGGCTTTTCAAGAGAAGGACTCACCAAACTCTGGATGCTCACCTACCCGGGCAAGTTACCATGGCAATATGTTAGCCGCAAAGAATTCCTGGAAAACAGGAGACAGATGTTGCTCAGTGAACTTAAAAAAGAAGACGAAAGTCTTTCTGAAAAAATGGCTGACCTGGAAAAAACAAAACAGAACATTGAAAAAGTAACCAAAAACAACCCGGCTCAATATGCTGCCTGGATCAAAAATGATTATGAGCCCGCACCTGCACGCTACCGGGATTATCATCAAAAAACAACAGCCAATTTTAAAAGGGCCATCGAGAAAGTGAATGATCAATTACAAGCTCCTGCCGGGGAACTTTCTAAACCGGCGATTGTAATAAAAAGCGAACAAAATCATTTGGATTATAGTTTTACAGAAAACTGGCAGGAGCGGTTTGCGCAGGTTTTAATAAAACCCAACCCCGGTTATTTCAAAACTGGTGTTTCCAAATCAATACCGCAATTGGTGGAAGTGTCTATCCAGTATTATCCTGAAGACCCGGTGTCGGTATTGTTTGCGAAAACCACCGAGAAGCTCGTTGATCTAGATTACCTGCAACAATTTATTGGAAAAACTGCGCCTCCGGCGTTTAAAGGATCAGCTCCTGTACAAGACCAGGTTACCAGCTCCGATATCAAACTTCCCGCCGCATCTCCTGCAGTTAAAAGTGCATCACAACCACCTAAAGCAACCCCTGCTACAAGTTCATCAACATCATCAACAACAACTTCACAGCCTGCTTCATCGCAAAAAGGCCATTACCTGGCTGGCACTTTAAGTGCACCCGCAGGGCTAGCAGTTTCACTACAGCATGGCAATAATGAATTAACGATAACCCCGCCCAAAAACAAAGAACAGTTATACAGCAGTACTCCCATCCGTTTTACACAGCCTGTTAAAACAGGGGAAAGCTTTAATGTGGCCGTTAAAAAAATAGCCGGCAATATGAAAGCCGTTGTTTACCGTGGAAATGGCAAAGCCCCGGATGAGGTGAACAATATAAAAATAGGCGTGGATTATAAATACGAACTGCTTACCCGCAGTAGTGATGATAAAAAATTCAGCAATTTTTATGAATCATCGGCACCGGCCGTTGGCGGCATGGACGACGAAGAAGGCAGGTATGTTTGTTTTGTTTCCTGGACAAAAGGTTTTGCCAGCAACGATGGAAAATTTCGCCAGGTATTCTGGAGAGATAGAAATACCGGCATCACAAAGCTGATCTCCGCCGCTCCCGATGGAACCCCAGCCGATGCTGACTGTGCCTTACCTACCATGTCGGCCGATGGAAAATCTGTGGTATTTGAATCCAAGGCAAGCAACCTTGTTGCAGGGGATCAAAATAAAACCAAAGACATTTTTATATGGAGAGCAGCAACCAACCACATAGAGCTGGTGAGTAAA
>CBFGLL010000367.1:0-2792 GCA_965649585.1 uncultured Chitinophagaceae bacterium
CTGCAGCTACCGGTTTTGCCAAAATGATCTGTATCAAAAAACACGCTGCAATAATGGCTACAAGTGTGATGATGAAAGCCTCCATTTTCCTGATGCCCAGTTTTTGTAAATACAGCAATAAAAAAGTGTCCAATACGGTGATGCTTACACCCCAAATTAATGGTAGGCCTGTAAGTAGTTGGATACCGATGGCCATTCCCAGCACTTCTGCAAGGTCGGTTGCGGCAATGGCAATTTCGGCCAATATCCACAACACAAAATTTACCGGCCGGGGATAGGTTACCCTGTTGGCCTGCGCCAGGTCGAGCCCTCTCACTATTCCTAATCTTGAAGAAAGACTTTGTAATAAAAGCGCCATCAGGTTACTCATGAGTAAAACCCATATCAGCGTGTACCCGAATTTGGCACCGCCGGCAAGATCAGTGGCCCAGTTACCCGGATCCATATAACCCACACTTACCAGGTAAGCCGGGCCAAAAAAAGCAAAGAATTTTTTCCATTTGGTCTCCCTTTTCACTGTATCCACGCTGGCGTGTACTTCACTCAGCGAGGTGTGGGGAGGCGTTTTATCGTGGTTCATGAGCACTAATTTCGCTGATCTTCAGCCTAATGCTGCAGAGCAGGTACCGTTCTTCTAATTAAATTGTTAGACTAAGCTAAGAAAAATTTAGCAACTGGTGACGATAAGATGAGAATAACACGTGTATTATTAATGTGTAACCAGTACACAGTAAAAAATACATTTTACTTATATTGCGCCCTAATCAAAAATCAAATAATGGATTTTAAACAGTTCCAGGTTCCTTATGAAGTGGATCCTGCATACAGTAAAAAAATCGCTTATTTCTCGATGGAATATGCGGTGAGTCAGCCGTTAAAAATATACAGTGGTGGCCTCGGTTATTTGAGTGGCTCCCATTTGCGCAGCGCATACGAGCTTCGTCAAAACCTGGTAGGTATTGGTATTTTATGGAAATACGGATACTACGACCAGGCACGCAACCAGGATCAAACCCTGCAGGTACAATGGAATGAAAAGATCTATAATTTTTTAGAAGATACCGGCATTAAATTCCAGATCCAGATACATGAACACCCGGTGTGGGTAAAGGCATTTTACCTCAATCCTGAAACATTTAAATCGGCGCCGCTGTTTTTGTTGAGCACAGATTTACCGGAGAACGATTATGTTTCACAAACCATTTCTCACCGGTTGTACGATGCGAATGTTGCTACCAAAGTAGCCCAGTTTATTTTACTGGGTGTGGGTGGTGCAAAGCTGATGGACGAATTAAATTTTAACCCCGACTTGTATCATTTAAATGAGGCACACGGCATAAGTGCAGCCTTTTATTTGTACAATAAATTCGGAAGCAAAGAAGCAGTAAAACAAAAACTGGTTTTCACCACCCATACTCCGGAAGAAGCGGGTAACGAAAAACATGATATTTACCTCTGCGAAAAAATGAGTTATTTCTGCGGAATGCCATTGGAACTGGTACGACTGCTTACCGGCATCACCGATGACCAGTTTAACCATTCGCTGGCGGCATTACGTTTTGCAAAACTGGCTAATGGTGTAAGCCAGTTGCATGGTAAGGTGAGCCGGGAGATGTGGGGAAAATACCCGGATATCTGCGAAATAAAAGCCGTTACCAACGCACAGAACTGGCAGTACTGGGCTGATAAACAGTTGTACCGGTTTATGGATGACCATAATGAAGATGCATTTATCGATCGTAAACGTTACCTCAAAAAAAGAGCTTTTGACATCGTAGCTGATCAAGATGTGTTTACCATGATATGGGCCCGTCGTTTTGCCGGGTACAAAAGGGCCGACCTCATTACCCGTGATGAAGCAAGATTCAAGGCTCTGATGGAAAGCACCAAATATCCCATCCAGGTAATCTGGGCAGGTAAACCTTACCCCGTTGATTATCCTGCCATCAGTGATTTTAATATGCTTGTAAACCTGAGTAAGGATTTCAATAACGTGGCGGTGTGCACTGGTTATGAATTAACCCTGAGCAAACGTTTAAAGCAGGCGAGTGATGTGTGGTTAAACAATCCACGTGTGCCAAGGGAGGCAAGTGGCACCAGCGGTATGACGGCAGCTATGAACGGATCAGTGAACTTCAGCACATTCGATGGATGGATATGCGAGTTTATCAATCACGGCAACAATGGATTTGTTGTGCCACCGATCGACTATTCGGCTATCAGCGTGCATGAGCAGGATGAATATGATATGGAAAAATTGTTCGACATACTCGAAAATCAAATTCTACCGATGTATTACGAAAATCCCGGCGTATGGCGACAGATTATCAAGAACGGAATGAGGGATGTGCGTTGGCAGTTTGATAGCAACCGTATGGCAAAGGAATATTACGATATTTTGTATAAGTAAATACGAATACCGAATTTTACAAATCCTTTCCACAACGGAAAGGATTTTTTTGTTTAGGTAAGAGAAACCGGGTTAAAAGATAAGGCAGTGTTCCGGAAAGAATTCCTATTGATCTACTTGAACCTTTGAACTTCTTAAACCATTGAAACCTTTGAAACCTCTGAAACCTTTGGAACCCCTCAACTAACAGTTATGCTCAAAACAACAATCGATCTTTATAAAAAAGCATTCAGCGGTCTCAGCCGCCATATTTGGTTGCTCAGCCTTGTAATGTTAATCAACAGGAGTGGCACCATGGTGCTTGCTTTTCTCACTTTATACAGCAAACATCTTGGTTATACCACCGAACAGGGTGGTTGGGTGGTAGCGATTTACGGAATAG
>CBFGLL010000368.1:0-2788 GCA_965649585.1 uncultured Chitinophagaceae bacterium
CAAGCCTTTGCGCCAGCAGGTCGGTAGGAAAATATTTTTTCCTGGCGGCCACTTCCTGTTTTTTATGTTCTATTATTTTATCGAGTATCGTCATATCAGGCTACTAACTTTTTAAAACATTCAAATGCACGCCCGGATTCGAGGCTTACCACGGCCGCCTGGTAAGAAGCTTCATAATCCGGGTATTTGCCGGTGATAAACAATGCCAGTGCTGCATTGGCCAGCACTACAGCCTGCTTTGCCCAGGATTCTTTTCCCTGCAGCAGGTTTACAAAAATGCGGCCTGCTTCTTCCACCGAGTTGCCGGCAAAAAGATCAGCAGCCAATACCGTTCTTTTTCCAAGTTGCTCTGCCGAAAATACCTGCTCTCCTGCTTTGCTGATTACCCGGCTATCGCCGGTGAGTGAAATTTCATCATAACCATCGAGCGCATGTACAATGGAAAAATTATTGGTTTGCGGCTGCAGCAGGTAGTTATACAATCTTGCCGTTTCTAAACTATTTACACCCAGCAGCTGATGTTGTGGTTTTGCAGGATTCACCAGCGGACCCAGCAGGTTGAAAAATGTTCTTACACCTAATTGTTTTCGCACAGCTGCCACCACTTTAAGAGCAGGATGGAACAGAGGCGCATGCACGAAACAGAAATTAGCTTTGTCAAGATCTTTATTTAATTCATCGGTGGAAGTTTTAAACCTATAACCAAGATGCTCCAGCACATTTGATGAACCACTCACCGAGCTTGCACCATAGTTGCCGTGCTTGGCCACCTGCTGACCAGCACCCGCCACCACAAAAGCGCTGAGCGTGGAGATATTAAAAGTATTTTTTCCATCGCCGCCGGTGCCTACAATATCTAACAGGTCATCGGAATTCAATTGCATTGCGGCACTCATCTCCAGCAATGCATCCCTGAAGCCCTCCAGTTCCTGGATGCTGATGGTACGCATCAGGTAAACCGTTACAAGAGCAGCGAGCTCCGTATCGTTATACCTGCCCTCGCCTATTTGCAACATCAGCTGACGGGCCTCCTGCTGGGAAAGCGTTTTATATTCAAACAGGTAATTGAGTATTTTTTTCATGTTGTACATTTTTTATGAACGAAGGCTTATTGTTTTTGCAACCAGTTGCGCATCATTTGTTCGCCATGTGGGGTAAGTACACTCTCCGGGTGAAACTGCACCGATTGCAGATCGAGTGCCCTGTGTTGCATGGCCATAATAAAATTGTTGTTGTCCCTTGCCGTTATTTCAAAATCCGGCGAAAGCGTGGCCTCATCAACGATCCAGCTATGGTACCTTCCTACTTCTTCCACCTCATCCAGTCCTTTGAACAAGCCGCTCTCTCGCTTTATTATGTGCACCGGCGTAGCTACACCATGAAACACCGTATCAAGATTGATGAGGCTGCCGCCAAAAGCTTCTGCTATTGCCTGGTGACCCAGGCACACTCCTAATATAGATTTGCTGGCTGCATACTTTTTGATGAGATCCAGCAACAAACCCGCTTCTGAAGGAATGCCCGGCCCGGGTGAAAGAATGATTTTATCATACTCCGCAATTTTATCCAGGCTCACTTCATCATTCCTCACTACATCCGGCTTTTGATGAATGATCTTTTCTACCAGGTGAACGAGGTTGTAGGTGAAGGAATCGTAATTATCAAAAACTAAAATTTTTTCCATCGCTAAATATTTTGTGCC
This sequence comes from uncultured Chitinophagaceae bacterium, assembly GCA_965649585.1. Lineage (GTDB taxonomy): Bacteria > Bacteroidota > Bacteroidia > Chitinophagales > Chitinophagaceae > Ferruginibacter. Next base: position 1,703 of record CBFGLL010000368.1, read on the forward strand.
ATGCTGATGGCATTTTTTAGTGCTCCTAATTTATTGTTTACTTCCTGTAATTCATTTTCCGGAACGCTGTTTACGGTGATGCCGGCACCGGCCTGGTAATGCAGCGTATTGTTTTTGCTGAGCATGCTCCTGATAATGATGGCGTGATTAAAATCGCCATTAAAGCCCAGCATACCAATGGCTCCGCCGTAAAATCCTCTTGCCACCGTTTCAAACTGGTCAATCAGTTGCATTGCTTTGTACTTAGGCGCACCGCTTAATGTTCCTGCCGGGAAACATTTCCCTAATACCTTAAATGGATTTTCTCCCTGAATCACCTGCCCCTGCACTTCACTCACCATATGAATAACATGAGAATAAAACTGGATCTTCTTAAATGAGCTCACCTGCACATTGCTGCAAACAGTGCTTAAATCGTTGCGTGCAAGATCTACCAGCATCACATGTTCTGCATTTTCTTTTGGGTCTGCTTCCAACTGTTTAGCCAGTTCCTGGTCATGTTCATCATTGCCTGTGCGTTTATATGTACCCGCTATCGGGTGGATGGTGGCGGTGCCATTGCTGATACGCAGCTGGCTTTCGGGTGATGAACCCATTAAACGATAATCACCATAATCAAAATAAAACAAGTAAGGGCTTGGGTTGATGGAGCGCAAACAACGATATACATTAAATTCATCTCCCTGGAACTCTTGATGAAAGCGCCTGCTCAATACCAACTGAAATACATCTCCTCTTTTGCAGCTTTGAATTCCCTGGGTTACGATCTTTTTGTAATCATCATCAGTCATATTATTTGTTTCCGAGCCTACGGTGCGAAATGGAAAAACAGGTACATCTTTACCTTTCATCAAACTCTCCACATCGCTACCGTTTGAATCAATTCCATCAAAATGATTTTCACATAAATACATTTCATCCTTGTAGTGGTTAAAGATGATAAGGTACTGGTATAAGCGATATCTCAGCAAGGGCACAGCTTCACCGTCAGGGGCGGTGTTTTTAAAAACGATTTTTTCAAATAGTGGTATGGCATCGTAACTGGTATAACCATAAAGTGCCTGTGCCAGCGCAGCCTGTTTGTTT
>CBFGLL010000369.1:0-2784 GCA_965649585.1 uncultured Chitinophagaceae bacterium
CATTGCCCAGGTCAAATACAGCTGCATCATCCCGCTTATCGTTCCCAACCAGCAGCCGGGGATCGGGTAGGGGTGCTGTTGCACTGTGGAGGATGGTATCTAAAATAGCCGGGCTGATCTTACAACCACAGCCTGCACCATGCGAATATTGCGTAAGTGGAAAATTAAGTGTATCCATTAAAAAGTAGGGGATTGTGTTATGGTTAATTCAGTATGATGTATCAACTGTTGGGCAGTTTCCTGTAAATTTTTATCGCCGGTGTTTATGGTGAAAACATTTTCCGGAGCACGACTTGCTACGCCCTTTGCATAAGTTTTGTCGTAATACACAAGTGCAGTGCGCATAAAATCTGCCATACGATCTTCTGTAATGGCAGCAATGGCATCTTTTGTTTCTTTGGGGCCAAGCCGTTTTGAAATGCGTTGTGTGGATGCTATTAAAAAATCTTTATCGAGCGAGCCATATTCCTGTACGAGGAACTGTACCCGTTTTTCTTTTGCCACGTCCCAGTAAACCAGCGGGGCGGCCCGCATCTGCTCCCACAATGGGTTTGGAATACTGCAGCGGCCAATGAGGCGGCACTCATCTTCTATCCACACTTTTTGTTGAAGGTTGAGACCATCTATCTCTTTCGCAAGATCATTTTCAAATTGTTCCTGCGTAGGAGCATTAGATTGGTTCATACTGCCATAAGCAGAACCACGATGGGCGGCTAATTGTTCCAGGTCGATCACCTGTTGCTGTTGTAATTTTAGCTGCTGCAATAATTCGGTTTTTCCCGAACCCGTCATTCCTCCCAACACCATTAATTGTTTTTCTTTTTCAAATTGCTGGCGAACCCATGCACGGTATTGTTTGTATCCACCTTTAATGGTATACACTTTAAAACCGTACATATCCAGTGCCCATGCCATGGCGCCGCTGCGCATGCCGCCACGCCAGCAATGAACAACAATCTTTTTTTCGGGGGCTATTTGAAGACATGTTTTTATAAAACCCGACCATTTGGGCCCGGCAATATCAAAACCGAGCAGGATAGCTGCTTCACGGCTTTGCTGTTTATAGGTGGTGCCCACCTGTATGCGTTCTTCATTGCTAAACAGCGGAACATTAAAAGCGCCCGGGATATGGCCCTTTTCAAATTCGGCAGGAGTGCGCACATCAATAATGGGCAGCTGCGGTTGGGTTTGAAAATATTCAGCAATTGTGATGGGCTGGGGCATTGCCCCAAAGTTACAGTATGCCGGCGATTGAGCACACTACCTGAATCGGCTCACATCAAAAACTTCATCGGAAATTTTTACATTCGGCTTCAGGTCGCTGTATTTTTCGGTTTGCAACAAACGGCCGTCTATGTAGAATTTTACATATGTTTCACTCCAGGCTTTGTTGAGTTTTATATGGTCAGAGAGCTGAACATCCAGTAAATTTTTGCCGCTGTTCAGCCGGATGCGCACCACGTATAAATGTTGAGCATCTATCCAAAACTGGTTTTTAGCAGAATCCGTTTCATTGGCGGCACCGATGATAAAAGTTTTTCGCCCCTGCCAGTTTGTGATACCGCCGAGGGAGAGATCGTAACCATTGCGGGTAAGATGTGCAGTTACAGAATCATAAGGAAGCATATACATACCACCCAGGAAAAAAACAAATGGATTAGGATCTACTACAGCAGATTGTATTTTATGTTTACGGATGCGGTAGGTGGAATCTTTTAAATAAAACACTTTGTTGCCGCCGTTTACAGAATCAACATCAATCCTCAGGTCAAAAGGAAAACGTGCCCATTCGTACCAGGTTTGAGTTCTTATTAAAGAATCATTGCGGTAAAAACCGGTTTGCTGGGTAAATGTAAGGGTGCGATACCAGTTGTCTTTGTTTTTTGTGTACATCGCTTTTACATATTGCTCACCGGGCTGGGCAATGGAAGTAAAAGCGCAGCAAAAAACAATGCTGAAAACACACAGAATTTTATATATACCAATGTTGGCGGTTTTTGTATTCATATCAGGTAGCCTTTGTTGAAACGCTTTCACGAATATCGTTGGAAATAATGACCTGGCTTACACGGCTTGTATAAGTGGGATAAATTACAATGTATATGGCTGACTGTTTAGTTTTTTTTGCGGGTGGCCCGTCGTTTCTTTACCGGCTTTTGGGGAACATGCAGTTGAAGGCTGATGCTTTTATTTAATGCGCTGATGAAATGCGCAGCGAGCCCCGTACTTTCTTTTTCAATATTCTGGTGAACAAAAAAGTATAGTTTCTGCAGGCCTTGTTTTCTCCATTTTTTTATCCGCAGCACCCAGTCATCCAGGCGTTTTTTATCGGTGGGGTGATTGGCGCCTACGTATCGAATGAATGCAACGGGGCTGGTAAGATGCATATGCAACATATCCCGCCGGCCTGCCGTATCCACAATAATATTACAGGTATTGTGTTTTTGAAGCAGGGCAATAAATCGTTTATTGATGTCTTTGTTTTGAAACCATTCCTCGTTACGAACTTCCACGGCCAGGGGAATTTTTTTAGGAAAATGCTTAAGCATATTTTCCAGCCGGTCAAACTGCTGTGGTTTAAAGTTATCCGGGAGTTGCAGGAAGCACATGCCGAGTTTTTTTTGAAAATTGGCCACAGCGTTACAAAATTCTTCCACGGGTTGCTCCACATTAGCCAGGCGCCGGTAATGGCTGATGGATTGGGTGAGTTTCGGAAAAAACCGGAAACCTGCCGGCGTTTTTGATTTCCAGGTTTCAACCTACTGCCAGCCAGGCATTTTATAA
>CBFGLL010000370.1:0-2783 GCA_965649585.1 uncultured Chitinophagaceae bacterium
GAAACTGGTCAAAAGAGGATGGTGGCTATTAGTTTATATATCCTGTCTAAGTCTTTGGCCTATGCTTTACTCGGCTTGCTAATCGGTAGTATCGGTCAGGGCTTTTCACTGGTAATGGAGCAAAGGGTATTATCCATCCTTTCCGGTATGCTCATCATCACGTTTGCATTGGTTCCTTTTTTGAAAAATAAAATGCAGGCAGGTTCTGCAACACAATTATTTTTTGCCAGGTGGTATGGCAACATTTTGCAAATGCCCATGATCCTCCGGTTTACCGGGCTGGGCTTTTTAAACGGGTTGTTGCCTTGCGGTATCGTGTATGCGGCACTGTCAGCCGGCCTGGCCATTGCAAGCCCGGTGCAGAGTGCCGGCTTCATGTTTTTTTTCGGGCTGGGAACCGCACCGGCTTTAATCTCTATCATTCTTGTACAAAAACTGATGGGTACCAACATTCGTGCAAAATTCAGGAAGGCCACCATGGTAGTATCACTGCTGCTGGGCGCCCTGTTAATTGTGCGGGGAATGAGTGTAGGTATTCCTTACATCAGCCCCGCACATAAACACGGCGTAGTACAATCTTGCTGCGCAAAACCCTAATTAATCCTGCCCGCCTTTGCGGTTAGGTGTTCTTTTGGCTGGCCATTTTCCTGGCTGACCATTACGATCTGGCAACACCGATTTTTCTGTAGAAGTTTTTTGAGGATCCTCGCTGGCCATGTAAGCTAAAATGGCGGTTAGAATAACATTGTTGCGCACATCGTCCCACACAATTTTATCATACGTATCCTTATTGGTATGCCAGGTATAAGTGCCGTACGACCAGCTGTTGCTGCTCAATGAAAAACCGGGAGCACCTGCGGCAACAAAAGATGCAAAATCGGAACCGCCTCCACCCGGCTGCCCCGGAAAGTTGGTGGTAATATGTTGCCTGATATCCTGCGGCACCGCACTTAACCAGCGGGTGATATAATTATACGAATGCAAAAAACCCTGGCCCGAAATATTCACTACTCTTCCTGTACCATTATCCTGGTTAAACAAGGCCTGCAGGTTAGCCACCACGGTAGGTTTATCTTCCACAAACGCAGAAGAACCATTGAGACCTTGCTCCTCACTACCCCACAAACCTACTAATATGGTACGTTTTGGGTTTGGATAAAATTTTTTGAGTAATCGCATCGCTTCCATCATCACCAAACTACCGGTGCCATTATCGGTAGCGCCGCTGGCTCCATCCCAGCTATCAAAATGGGCGGAAAGAATCACATACTCTTCGGGCTTTTCACTTCCCTTCATTTCAGCAATTACATTAAATGCAGGCACAACACCCAGGTCTTTAGAATCTACCCTCACATTCAATTTTGGTTTTTGCCCCGATTCAATCATACGATATAACATTGCATAATCCTCCAGGGCAAGATCTACTGTAGGAATTTTTCTTGCGCTGGCACCAAATATTTTGTTTGCACCAAAAGCCCTCGACCATAAGGAACTGAAGATGCCTGCTGCGCCTGCTTTTTCTAAAGCGAGGGCAATATTATTATTGCTTAGACCTGTGTTTTTAATTCTTTTTGACCATGCCTCTGTTTGTTCGGTACGTTCTTTTTTCATTTTTTCAAATGATTCTTTTGTGCCAAATTCTTCCCAGTTATAATCTGGCCGACCAGTGGGCTGCGGCATTGACACTAACACGTATTTACCTTTCACATTAGGCAACCAGTTCACAAATTCCATGGAATCTTTTACTTCCGGTAGAATAACCGCATCTACGGTTACGGTTTTACCACCGGTATTGCCGCTCCATGCAAGTTGCGTGGCTTCCAGGGTTCTTACCCTTGGGCTGATAAGATCCACATGCGTGATACCCCTGTCCCATCCACGCCAGGTACCGTAGTTTTCTATATTGGCATTTACACCCCAACTTTTGAACGTGTTAACTGCCCAGTCCCCGGCTTTTTTCATCTGGGGGGTACCTACTAATCGTGGACCTATATTGTCGAGTAACTCATGACCCATTTTTTGCAGTTGAGAATTGTTGTTGGCTTCGGCGATCATCTTGTTAATTAAAACAGTATCGGCTCTTTGTGCTGTTGCAACATTGGCCAACAGCAATGCCGGGAGCAACAAAACGCAGATGGGGGAGATATTCTTTTTCATGGCTCTAAAATACGGATAAGCCCTTAAACAAAGCTTTAACAAATAACCGTTTAAACTATTTTTATCGCCACTGGTCTATTACTGTACAAAACGCAATAAAACACATGATGAGCCCCGGGCAAGATGCATGTACTAAAAGAAAATAAAAAGTAAAACATGAAAAAGATTATCGCATTTACATTCATCCTGGCTTCTATCGGGTTAACATCAGTAGCACAGGTGGAAAGAAAACAATCGGATGTTAAAAAATCTTATGGCATGAAAGGCCATAAGGGACAAGGTAAAAAAATGATGGGCAACCTCAACCTTACTGAAGAGCAAAAAGCAACATTAAAAGCAGAAAGAGAAGCCAGCAAAGCCCAACTCGACGCCATTAGAAATGATGCGAGCCTTTCTGAAACCCAAAAGCAGGAAAAAGCAAAAGCCATTCGTGAAGCCCAGAAAGGTAAAATGCAGTCTTTGTTAACCCCGGCTCAAAAAGAGCAGATGGAGCAAAACAAAAAAGAAGCAAAGGAAAGAGGCAAACAAAAAGCTGAAAAGAAAAAGAAAATGATGGGCAAAAGAAAAGATGCCTTCAAAGACCTGAACCTTACCAACGACCAGGGAGAAAAATTAAAACTGCACAA
>CBFGLL010000371.1:0-2763 GCA_965649585.1 uncultured Chitinophagaceae bacterium
AGAGCACCTGCCTTACAAGCAGGGGGTCACTGGTTCGACCCCAGTAGCTCCCACAAGGGCCTCAAGAAATTGAGGCCTTTTTATTTGTGCCTATGCGGGTAGTGCAGCTTAAATTTGCAGCCTGTAATGAAGTACACAAAAAAATATCTCAATTTCATCAATGGGCGTTATGCTGCAGAAGGTATCCGTAATACGGGCGGAATCATAACGCCTTCTTTGGTTTTAAATGCATTTGGCCATTTAGATATCGGGCTGGTGATGAGTTTTGGGGCTTTGTGTGTAAGCGTGGCCGATACCCCCGGTGCAGCAAGGCATCGTATCAATGGAATGCTTGCTACCTGTTTCCTCGTGACGTTATTGGCATTTTTTACGCCTCTTTTTGCAAATAATACCTTTTTACTGGCGGGGCTGCTCACTGTTTCTGGTTTCGTTTTTTCGATGCTTACCGTGTATGGAGTAAGAAGCTCGGCCGTTGGCATTGCTGCACTCCTCATGATCATATTGAGCTTACAGTCGCCGCCCCATGGAAAAGAAATATGGGTGCATGCAGGTTATACATTAATTGGTGGCGTGTGGTACATGCTATACAGCCTTGCATTATACCGTTTGCGTCCATATAAATTTATTCAGCAGGTGTTGGGTGATTATGTAAGTGAGGTTTCACAATACCTGCGCTCCAGGGGAGATTTTTATGCTGATCACCCTGATTATGAAAAGGTAAATGAAAGTCTGCTGCAAAAGCAGATAAAAGTAGAGCAGCAACAAAACCTGTTGAGCGATCTTTTTTTCAATACCCGAAAGATCATGAAGGAATCAACGCAAACGGGTAGGGTATTGGTTAAAATCTACCTTGAGGTAACAGAGTTGTTTGAATCCATTATGACCAATTTCCAGGACTACCGTTTACTTCACCAGCAGTTTGATGAAACGGGCATCCTGCACGATTATGAGCAGCTGATATTTTCCCTGGCAGATGAACTGGAACAAATTGCATTGGCTATTAAATCTGGTAACGACTCCCTGCCGGATAACCGAACCAAACAACTTCTTCAAAAAACAAAAGAACATTTTACGGATCTCCGCCAGCATCACATGGATGAACACAAGGTGGAACATTTCGTGGGTCTTGGAAGAATACTGAAAAACCTGGAGGATATGGCCGATAAGGTAAAATCCCTGCATGGGTTATCTACCTACGAAATTGAAGTTGACAAAGAAGAAGCCAACGCAGGTATTTACAAAAAATTTTCTGTGGACACCAGTTTGCGGCCATCCCTTTTTATCAATAACCTTAATTTCCAGTCAAACATTTTTCGCCATGCGTTAAGGATGGCGCTTGCATTGCTGGCAGGCTATATTGTTGCACTTTTTTTTAAGGTTGACAGGGGCTACTGGATATTACTTACCATCGTAGTTATTTTAAAACCCGCATACAGCCTGAGCAAACAAAGAAATTACGACAGGCTTATTGGAACAGCTGCAGGTATAGTAGTGGGGATGCTGATACTATTTACCATTAAAAATGATACCGTTCTTTTGCTGCTGATGATATTTATGATGATCATCACCCACAGCTTTATCCGTACCAATTATTTTTTAAGTGTGTTGTTTATGACGCCCTACCTGCTGTTATTCTTTCACTTGTTGTACCCGTACAACATTAATGAACTTATTGTAGACAGGATCACAGATACGGCCATAGGTTCATTAATCGCAATGATGTTCAGCCTTTTCCTTGTGCCGGTTTGGGAAGCAGATGCTATAAAAGCTACCATGATAAAAATGCTGGAAGCCAATGATAAGTTTTATGGACTAGTGGCAGGGAGTTTCAGCAGCTCAGGTACTTTTAATACCGACCAGATAAAAATTGCACGGAAAGAATCTATGGTGGCCCTGGCCAATCTTTCTGATGCATTTCAGCGGATGCTTAATGAGCCAAAAAGGTTCCGGCAAGGCAGCAAACAGATTCACCAGTTTGTAGTGTTGAGTCACGATATGGCTTCTCATCTTTCTACCCTGTCTTACTTTCTCATAGCAAGGGAGAATCCTTACCGATCTGCAGAATTGCTGGCTGTAACCAAGCAAACGAGGTTGCAATTTGCTAATACCATAAAGCTTCTCCATGGAACTTCCTACGATGAGTTAACGCCTGCAGACAAATCTGCACTGCGCCATGTAAATGAAGGCCTGGCTCAACTACTGGAAAAACGCAGGGTAGAAGTGGCCGCAGGAAATTTAGAAACTCCCACGAAACGTTTATTGGTGGATTCAAAATCGGTGATCGACCAATTTAATTTTGTTTATAACGATGCTACCTCCCTGCTAAGAGTGGTAAATGAGTATAACAAAGAAATGGACGCACAAAAAAAGGGTTCCCTTTTAAGAAACCCTTTGGAAATATTAGATGTTTGATACTATTGGATTGTGTAATTGAAACTTACATCCACGTCGGTGGCAGACTTTGGACTATTTACCGGGTCGGCGGTTTGTTTATCAGGAGGCGTACCAGGATAATGCCTCAGCACAATACCTACCGATCCTGTGGAAGCGGCTCCTACAGTCCAGGTGGACGTGGTTCCCAAAGGCACAGCATTGCCATCGTTGTTTAAATTATCAATAACAATTGTACTGCCGGCAGAGGTTGTGTAATAAATGCGGTGTGATTCAGCTTCTTCTTCAACTTCTATGGTAATATCCTCGGGAGGATTGGCTGCGTTATTCCAGAGTTCTACACCCACATTATAAACGGTTCCCGCACTAAGA
>CBFGLL010000372.1:0-2743 GCA_965649585.1 uncultured Chitinophagaceae bacterium
GGCCATAGAACCCAATGACCGGGAAAAAGCGTCTTTTTTAAAAGAGAATATTTTACCGATCCAGGAAAGTGGACAGTTGAAATTTATTGAAACGCACCAGGCAGATTTCCCCGCCGGTATCGCAATACGACAAGTGTTTGGTCACACAGAGGCGATGATGCTGCCACAGGTAACCTACAAGGGAAAAACTATTTTGTTTATGGCCGACCTGCTTCCATCAGCAGGACATATTCCCCTGCCTTATGTAATGGCATATGATATGTTCCCGCTGACCACCTTAAACGAGAAGAAAAACTTTTTAACCGAAGCTGTGCAAAATGATACCATCCTGTTTTTTGAACATGATCCTGCAATAGAATGTTGCACCCTGCAACAAACAGAAAAAGGCATCAGGGCTGCCGAAAGTTTCCACCTGGATGAAGTTTGATCAGTCTTTTTTCTTTTCCTGTATCATCTTTTTCAATAACTCCAGTTCCTGCTGCATGGCATCAATTTTTTGTTGCTGCTCCTGCATACCTTTTATAAGGATCGGAATTAATTCGGCAGAGCGCATTCCAAGTGCACCATTATTTTCTTCCACAATTTCCGGGGCAATTTTTTGTACATCCTGCGCAAGGAGCCCAAGCATGGTTTGATCTCCGGCAGCAGCATTGATCCACTGGTAGCTTACCGGCTTCATGGCGAGTATTTCCTTTAATCCATATTGGAGAGGAGCAATTTGTTTCTTTTGCCGTGCATCGCTTGTGTTAATGATGTTGTTGGTGGCGTAAATGGAAGTCCACCTGAAAGAAGCTGTACCCAACGAAAAATTATTATCAACCGTAGGTGCCAGATAGTTGGCACCTGCTGCTGAACCCAGTAATTGAATGCCTTTATCAAAAGCCGCCACGTTATCCTTATTGCCATTGCCATTAGATAACAAATAGAATACACCGGTGGATGGATCTAGACGCATATTCGCCGCATACCCGTTCGCTATAAATTTCCGGCTCCCGTTTAGATAAGAATTAAAACCTATGGCGGGCGCATTGCTTTCAATTGCTAACCCTGCGGTATTGCTTCCAAAAATGGCGTTTACATTAGGGCCTACGGTTTGGTTTACTACCAGCCCCGCTTTGTCGGGGTAAGCGGTACCAATACCTACCCTGGTGTTTTGAACACTATCTCCCAGGGAAATAGCATTATCTGATCCTACCCTTGCATTTGCGCCGATAGCCGTAGCATTCAGGAGGCCGGGAGACAATACATTTGCCCTGTGGCCTATTAATGAAAGCCTGGAGCCGCTTACATCACCTGCTCCTGTATTGTTACCCAGCATCAGGTTCTCTTGCCCGGTAGTAAACTCTGCACTTGATGCGCCAATTGCAATATTGTTGTTACCGGCGTTATTAGATCTTAATGCAAAGCTCCCGATGGCGGTATTGAAACTACCAAACTGGTTCAAAAAAAGTGTTCTGGATCCCAGGCCGGTGTTGGCCTGGCCACTCAAATTTGCGTAACCCGAACTGTCGCCAATAAAACTATTATTCATTCCATTGATGTTGAACCGTCCGGCTGAAGCACCTACAAACACACTTCCATTTACCTGGTTGGTACTGCCGGCGTCTGCACCAACTAATGTAGTTCTGTGGCCCGTATTGTTGATACCTGCTCCTGAGCCTATGATGCTGTTGTAGCTTCCATTGCCGCCATAACCTGCATAGTCCCCAATAGCCACATTATTTGATCCTCCCTGGTTTGCATTAAGTGCATTGTAACCAAAGGCAGAATTATTGTTACCGTTAACAGTGCTGTACAGGGACTGGTAACCCATAGCGGTATTATACAAGGCCGCTTTGTTACTAAACAAGGACGCTGCACCCACGGCAGTATTAAAGCTTGCAGATATATTATTCAACATGGCACCTGAACCCAAAGCTGTATTGGAGCCGCCTGTTTTATTTAATGATAATGCCTGGAAACCGATCCCCACATTATTACTGCCACTGGTATTAAGGCGTAGTGCATTGGAACCAACCCCGGTATTGTAAATGCCTTCCCTGTTTGCACTCATCGATTTGTAACCAAGGCTGGTATTGTGATTCCCGGAACTGATGGAATCCAACGTCCTGAAACCGAAACCCGTATTGGAACTTGCACTATCAATAATTCCTGACCTTACATTTTTAACCCGAATCATCAAAGGCACAGCGTCTGTGGTGCCTATAAAATTGCTGGCAGCATCTAAACCTGCATTACCCGTAATATTCCAGCCATTGCTTACCGCTTGTGAGGATATTGGTTGCCAGTTGGGCACTGTTGCAGTTCCAATATTCACCATCAACTTGTTGGTTGTAGAATCGTATACCATTAACCCTTTTGCTGGACTAACTATCAGGGGAATATCCGTGGTATTCATCCTCGGAATCAATACACCTTTTGAAGAATTGCTGATATCAAGCTGGGCGGATGCATCTGGATTGCTGGTACCGATGCCCACACTTTGCGCCTGTACTGCTGCAGGGAGAAAAAAAATGAAAAACATTCCAACATGTATCAACGGATTAAACAGGTTGGATGAGGGCTTAGGGGCTGCTCTCATAGCTGGGTCAATTTTGGTATAAATAAAATATTGAATATTGTATGCCTTTTTGCAAAGACCTCGTAAAACTAGTCTTTATCGGGGTTAATAACGTACACAAATTAAAGAATGGTACATAACACAACAGTTTTAGTTATTAACCATAGGTGAATTGAAAAAGGC